>DAINCG010000020.1:7948-12990 GCA_036732525.1 Pseudomonadota bacterium
AAGCCCAGCAGCGTGACGCCCGATTCAAGCAGCGAGACGTTGACCCGCTGGCCGCGCGCCTGCCCCCGCTCCCGCGCGAGGAGCGCGCTGACCGCGCCGCTGTAGGCCAGCATGCCCGTCGAAAGATCGATGGCCGCGACGCCCGGCCGGACCGGTGAGCGCCCCGGCTCCCCGGTCAGCGACATGACGCCCGAGTATGCCGCGACCATGGTGTCGTAGCCCGGCTTGTCGGCGAGCGGCCCCTTGGCGCCGTAGCCCGAGATCGAGACGTAGATCAGGTCCGGGTTCAGCGCATGCACGCGCTCCCAGTCGACGCCGAGGCGCACCGCGACCTTCGGCAGGAAGCTCTGGATCAGAACGTCGGCGTCAGCGATCAGCCGGTCGAGGATCGCGCGCGCCTTCTCCGATTTAAGATTGAGCGTGATGTCCTTCTTGCCGCGATTGACGGAAAGGAAGTTGGTGCTCTCCCCCTCGCCCAGCACGTGGGGAAACGCCCGGTTCATGTCGCCTTCCGGGCCCTCGATCTTGATGACCTCGGCCCCGTTGTCGGCGAACATCTGACCGCAGCACCCGACTGAGGTCGACGACGCGGATGCCGTCCAGCGCCCCCATGGTCTTCTCCTATTTCGCGGCGAACCGGCCGAGGATGAACGCCGGAACGATGGCGATCAAGAACACGACGCCGAGCGCAAGAAAACAATCCTGGAAGGCGAGCGACAGCGCCTGGGCGTCGAGCGCGCGGGCGAGGAAATCGGCCGCGACGGCGTCGGTCGCCGTCGGGCCGAGACCGGCGCCCGCCAATTGCCGATCGAGGACGTTCAGCATGTCGAGCGTCGCGCCGTTGTCGGCCGACTGGGTCAGGTTCATCGTCTGCGCGTGCACGGCATGGCGCGACTGCAGCCAGACGACAATCAGATTTGTGCCGCTGGCGCCGCCGAGCTGGCGGATGAAGTTCATGTTGCCGGACCCGCGCGCCAGCTCGTTCGGATTGAGCGCCTTGAACGCGGTCGCCGACAGCGAGGGCAAGATGAACGCCAGGCCGAAGCGGCTGAACGCCGCGAAGCCGGCGACCGTCCAGAAGGCGGAGTTCGCGTCGCACCCCGCCATCAGGAGCGCTCCGATGGCGAAGCAGGCGAGCCCGGCGGCGACCATCCAGTGGCCGGGAACCTTGTCCGAAAGCCGTCCCGTGAACGGCAGCGACAGGACGAGTAGCAGACCGGCCGGCAGCAGAAGCACGCCGGCGCTGGTCGCGGTCAGGTTCTGAACGTCCTGCACGTAGACGGGAATAATGTAGCTTGAGGCGAAGTTCCCCGCGCCGAATACAAACGCGACGGCGACGGCGGACGCGAAGCCGGGATTCCGGAAAAGGTCGAGCGCCAGGATCGGCGCGCGGCTGCGCGTCTGCCAATAGAGGAACACGCCGGTCATCGTCAGCGACAATGCGAGCTGGAACGAGATCTTGTCCGAGGACCAGCCGAAGCGCGGGCCGCCGGCGATCGCGTTCATCAGGAGCGCCAGCGCCGCAAGCAGGATCGCGTATCCCGCCCAGTCGAACGGCGGCCGGCCGCGGCCGTCGGTCTTCGCGGGCATGAAGATCAGGCCGCCGACGAACGCCAGGAAGACGGCCGGCAGCGGCATGATGAACATCAAGCGCCAGGAGAACTCGTCGATCGCGATGCCGCCGACGGCCGGCCCGATCGCGGGCGCGAGCGTGACGCCCGCCCCGAATATCCCCATCGCCGAGCCCCGCCGGTCGGGGGGGAAAACCTCGACGATCGTCACCATCACAAGCGGCTGGATGATCCCGGCGGCGGCGCCCTGCATCACCCGGCCGACGATCAGCGCCGGCATCGCCGACGCGGTCGCACAAACGAACGAGCCCGCGGTGAACAGCAGCAGCGTGCCGAGAAATGCGCCGCGCTTGCCGAAGGCCGCGATCATCCAGGCGTTCAGCAACTGGCTCGCCGTCATGGTCGCGAGGAACGCGGTCGCCAGCCACTGTGCCTCGTCCTGTCCGACGCCGAAGGCGCCGCGCACTTCGGGCACGGCGACATTGACGATCGTCGCGGAAAGGACCATGGCAAACGCGCCGAGGAGCCCGGTCGTCGTTACGAACCATCGGTAGGCGGGCCCGAACCTCCGGGCCAGTCCTTCGGCGCTTTCATCCGATGCGCCTGGCCCTGCCTGGCTGGGGTCGCGCGACTTCGCCTCCTTCGCGGCGGGGAATTCCCTTCCCAAACCGCGCTATGCTAAAGGATATCCCCAGCATGAGAAGCGTATGGCGAATAGCGGCCCTGGCCGCGGTTCTGGGGATGGCGCCGCTGGCGGCATCGGCCCAACAGTCCTATGGCGACTGGGCGAAGCAGTGCGAGCCCGCGCCCGACGGGCGTGAGCGCTGCTACCTGATCCAGACCGTCCAGGCGGACTCGAAGCCGATCATGGTGGTCATCGTCGCGTACTCGCCGGAACGGGACCGGGTCGCGGCGATGATCGACGTGCCGCTCGGCATGGACATCCCGGCCGGCCTCAAGGTCCGGGCGGACAATGTCGAGAAGGACATCGCGTTCGAGCAGTGCCTGCCGACCGGCTGCCGCGCCATGCTGCCGATGGACGACGCGATCATCAGCGCGCTGAAGCGCGGCGCCAAGGCCGCGATCACCGGCCGGGACCGCGATGGCGCGTCGGTCGAACTGCCGATCTCCGCGACCGGCTTCGACGAGGCTTTCGGCGCGCTCTAGGCCGGACTAAGCTCTCCCCCAAAGTGAACCAAATCGCGTTGGGGGAACGCCTGATGATCTATGAGTTGCGCACCTATACCCTGAAGCCCGGAACCGCGCCGGTCGTCGCAAAGAACGCGGGCACGGTCGCGCGCGACATTCGCGGCGACGACTACGGCAAGCTGGAAGGCTATTGGCTGACCGAGATCGGACCCCTCAACCAGGTCATGCATCTCTGGAGCTACGCCGACCTGAACGAGCGGGCCGCGAAGCGCGCAGCGCTCAGCCAGAACAGCCGGTGGACGAGCGAGTATCTCCCCCTGATCCGGGAGCACATGGTCCGCCAGGACATCCGCATCCTGAACCAAGTCGTCGGCCCGAACGCGCCGCCCGGCGAAGGCAACGTCTACGAGCTTCGCAACTATCGCCTCCGCCCCGGCGCCGTAAAGACCTGGTGCGGCCACTTCGTCGAGGCGCTGCCGGTCCGCGAGAAGTATTCGAAGCTCGTCGGCCTCTGGACGACGGAGGCCGGGCAGCCGAACGAGGTCTGCCACATCTGGGTCTACAAGGACCTGAACGCCCGGGCCGAGGCTCGCGGCGCGGCCACCGCGGACAAGGAATGGCAGGCCTTCCTGAAGACCGGCGGGCCGCTGATCGAGGAGATGTGGTCGACCGTCATGCTGCCGGCCGCCCACTCGCCGCTGAAATGAGCGGGCCCGCGACGACGGCCGCGACGACGCGGCAAGGATTCGACCTGGCGCCTCTGACGCCGGGCTTCGGCTACGAAGTTCGAAACCTTCAGGTGCGGGACGTGGATGACGCCGTCTTCCCGGCGATCTACCAGGCCTTCCTCGAAGGCCAGATGCTGTTGTTCCGCGGCCAGGACCTGCCGCCCGGCGACCAGGTCGCCTTCGCCCGCCGCTTCGGCGAGGTGCAGGTCCACGTGATGAACCAGTACCATCAGGCGGGCCACCCGGAACTCTACTATCTCACCAATGTCGGACCGGACGGCAAGCCAAACGGCAAGCACCCCGACCGGGGCACGATGGTCTGGCACACCGATGGATCGTGGCGGCCGCGCACCGGCCAGGCGACCATGCTCTATGCCGAAAGACTGCCGGCGAAGGGCGGCGAGACCTGCTTCGCCGATATGTACGGCGCATACGACGCGCTCGGCGAGATGGAAAAGGCCCGGCTCGGACGGCTGCGCGCCGTGCACAACCTGGACTTCTCGCGCACCCGGCGTCACGGGGAAGACCCGATGACCGCGGCGCAGAAGGCCGAAGTGCCGCCGGTGGCGCATCCGGTGCTGCGGAAACATCCCGAAACCGGACGGATGACCGTCTTCCTCGGCGACCACGCCGAGCACATCGAGGGCCTGCCCTATGACGAAGGCCGCGCGATCATCGAGGAACTGAACGCCCGGGCCGTCGGCTCGACGACGATCTATCGTCACAGCTGGCGGCCGGGCGACTTCATGGTCTGGGACAACCGCTGCCTGCTGCACAAGGCGGAAGCCTACGACGTCCAGAACGAAGCCCGCGTCATCCGGCGCTGCACCATCCTAGGAAATGAGGTCATCGCATGAGCAAGCTCAAAGGCAAGTCGGTCATCGTCACGGGCTCGTCGAGCGGCATCGGCGCCGCGACGGTCCGCCAACTGGCGGACCGCGGCTGCCATGTCGTCATTAATTTCTCCCGCAGCGAAGCGCCGGCGGAGGCGGTCGCGGAGGAATGCCGGGCGAAGGGCGTCGAAGCGCTGGTGGTGAAGGCGAACGTCGGCGACGACGCCGACTGCCGCCGTCTGGTCAAGGCGGCGGAGGACAAGTGGGGCCGGCTCGACGGCGTCGTCAACAACGCCGGGACGACGAAGTTCGTCGCGCACAACGACCTCGACGGCCTCTCGGCCGAAGAGTTCCTGGACATCTACCGGATCAACGTGGTCGGGGCCTATCAGATGGTGCGCGCCGCGGCGCCGCTGCTGAAGGCGTCGGGCGACGGCGCGGTCGTCAACGTCTCCTCGATCGCGGGCGTGATGGGCACCGGCTCCTCGATCGCCTACGCGGCCTCGAAGGGCGCGCTCAACACCATGACCCTGTCGCTCGCCCGCGCGCTCGGGCCGGAGATCCGCGTCAACACCGTCTGCCCCGGCTTCGTCCAGGGCGACTGGCTGCGCCAGGGCATGGGCGCCGAGCGCTATGACGCGACCAAGGCCGCGCTGGAGCAGAACACGCCGCTGCGCCGCGCCGGCGGGCCGGAGCACATGGCCGAGGCGATCGTCATGTTCCTGGAGGCCGGCAGTCACATCACCGGCGAATTCCTGCTG
>DAINCG010000020.1:13001-20523 GCA_036732525.1 Pseudomonadota bacterium
CATCACCTCGCCGGCGCGCCGCTGACGGCGCGTTAGGGAGGGCGAGAGATGGCGGGACGGCTCGACGGCAAGGTCGCGATCATCACGGGCGGCGCCTTCGGCATGGGCGCCGAAACGGCCAGGCTGTTCGCTTCAGAGGGCGCAAAGGTCGCCATCGCCGACATCCTGGAAGACGAAGGCCCGAAGCGGGTGGCGGAGATCGAGGCCGCCGGCGGCGAGGCGCGCTACTGGAAGCTCGACGTCACCGACGACGGCGCCTGGGCGCAGTTCGTCCAGGAGGTCCAGGGCGCCTTCGGGCGGATCGACATCCTGGTGAACAACGCGGGCGTTTCCGGCAGCAAGTACGAGGATCCGTTCGACGACGCCGGCTGGAAGCTCTTGATGAGCGTCAATGGCGACGGCGTCTTCCTCGGAATGAAGCACTGCATCCCGGCCATGGCGGAGACCGGCGGCGGGTCGATCGTCAACCTCTCGTCGATTTCCGGCAATGTCGGGCAGAGCAACATCCATCACGGCTACAACGCCTCCAAGGGCGCGGTTCGGACGATCACGAAGTCCGCCGCCGTGCGGCACGCGCCGCAGGGCATCCGGGTGAACTCCGTGCATCCGGGCCTGATGCCGCCGATGCGGACCTCCGGCGCGACGGCCGATCCGGTCGTCCGGGCGAAGATGCTGAAGCGGGTGCCGATGGGCCGGAACGGCCGGGCGGACGAAGTGGCGAAGGCCTGCCTGTTCCTCGCCAGCGACGACGCCAGCTACGTCACCGGCTCCGAACTCCACGTCGACGGGGGTTTCCTGGCAAGCTGATCGTGCAACGAATTCGCGTGGCTCGGCGTTCCTGTCGGGATGCCCGAACGCAATGACGATCAGCACGCGGACCAGGTCCGCGAGCGCCGAGAAGAGACGGAACGCGAGGCGGAAGCCGCCGAGCAGTCGCTGACGGCGCACGAGCAGGACCAGGCGGTGAAGCGTCAGCGCCTGTCCGCGCTGACGATCTACGCCATCGTCCGCCGGGAGGGCGACGAGGAGCTTGGCCGACCCGCCCAGTCGCTCTGGTGGTCGGGGATCGCCGCCGGCCTGTGCATTTCAGTTTCCGTGGTCGCCGAAGGCGCGCTGCACCACCTGCTCGAAGGCTACGGCTACCGCCCGGCGGTCGAGAACCTCGGCTACACGTTCGGTTTCGTGCTGGTCGTGCTGTCGCGGCTGCAGCTGTTTACGGAAAACACGATCACCGTCGTGCTGCCGATCCTGGCCGGGCCGACGCGGCGGCGCTTCCTCGCCGGCGCGCGGCTCTGGTCGCTGGTCTTCCTGGCCAATATGGCGGGCGCCTTTCTCGCCGCCCTGATCATCAGCCGGCCCGGCGTCGTAACCCCCGAGCACGCCGCCGCGATGTTCGAACTTTCAACTCATTACATCGAGACGCGCGGCGCCGACGCCCTGCTGCTGGGCATTCCGGCCGGGTTCCTGATCGCGGCCCTCGTCTGGATGCTGCCGTCGGCGCGCGGCGCAGAGTTCTTCATTATCGTCGCCTTCACCTACCTGATCGCCGCCGCCGGGTTCACCCACGTGGTCGCCGGCGCGGTCGAGGTGTTCATCACAGTCCTGTCGGGCGGCGTCAGCGCCTGGTCCGGAATATTCCAGATCATCCTGCCGACCTTCGTCGGCAACGTCCTCGGCGGCACCGGTCTGTTCGCGGTGCTGGCCTACGCCCAGGTGCACGAGGAAATGTAGACGGTCAGGCGACCGCGATGCCGCCGCGCAGCGCGCCCGCCCGCACGTCCCGCCACAAGACCGCATGATCCGCCGGCAGCGGCCGGCTGTTCGGCATCGACAGCCAAAGCCGGTGCAGCAGACGCGCCTGACCGCTCGCGGCGTCGTCCTGGAACGCCGTACGCGCGTGATAGGTCACATGGCTGTTCAACAACTGGATGTCGCCCGGCCGGAGCATCATGGCATGGGAGAGTTCGTCCGCGACGGCCGCCAGCATGTCCAACGCTTCCCATTGCGCCGCCGACATGCGCGGCGTGTCGGAACGAAGCTGCGCCGCCTCGACATAGGTTCGGGAATAATGGCTGGTGAGCTTGCCGTCGGCGACGCCGAACACCGGCAGCGGATAGGCCTCATCCCCGCCGCCCGCCTCCTCGCCGAGCCGCGAACGCCAGATCGGCTCGTAGAGCAATTCCAAGAGATCCGGGCGCCGCGCCAGAATCGTATTGTGCACCGCGGCCGTGCTGGCGATCCGGCTTTCGCCGCCGGCCGCCGAGCGTTGCGCCATCAGCAGTCCGACGACGTCCGTCCGGTCGGTGTGATAGCGCAACTGCCCATTCGAATAGGTCCGGGCCTTGGACGACAGGAACTCGCCGCCGTCCTTGTCCGTCATGCGCTCGTGCCTGGCGCCGAGGTCGCCCGGCTCCGCCCGGATATCGCGCATCATCTGCCCGGTATTGTCCTGCGGCACGGGCCGGCCGATCCAATGGCCAAGGCCCATCCAGAGCAGCCTGAGATTGTCCGCCGCATAGCGCTCGACCGGCAGGCCGCGGATCAGGTGAATGCCCCGCCCCTCTTCCAGGGACGTCGCGACGCGCGCGGCCAGCCCTCCGACCGCATCGAGCGGAAAGGTCGCGCGATCGACCGTTTGCCAGGTCCGGCCGGCCGCCTTCGCCGCCCCAACCGCCGCATCCAGTTCGGCCACGTCGGCCGTGCTCAGCTCGTCGACCCACCCGGAATCGGCGGCGAGGTCGGCGCCGGTCCACACATTCGCTCCTTCGAACGGCTGACGCATCGGGCGCTTCCTTTCCACATATGGCCGGTTACGAACGTCAAACTGTAAGACGTCTGCAACGTCCGTGTCACACATGCCGCATATCCCCGCCGCATCAGATAAGGGCGGAACGCATGGCGGCGGCGATCGAGATCAGGAAGGCGAGCAAGTCGTTTCGGCGCGGCGCGCCCGTGCTGCGGGACGTCGATCTTGCGATTCCGCAAGGCGAACTGGTGGCGCTGATCGGCGCCTCCGGCTCCGGCAAGTCGACCCTGATCCGATTGATCGCCGGACTGGAGCAGATCGATCGCGGCCCTGGCCGGATCGCCGTCCTGGGCGAGGCGGTCCAGGCCGACGGCCGCCGCCTTAAGCGACAGCGCGCGCTGCGCCGCGACGTCGGCGTCATTTTCCAGCAGTTCAATCTGGTTGGGCGGCTGTCACTCTTGAAGAACGTGCTCGCGGGCCGCCTCGGCCGCGCGCCCGGCTGGCGCGGCACGCTCGGTCTCTTTGCGCGCGCAGACCGGATCAAGGCGCTCGAGGCGCTGGAACGCGTCGGCATCGTCCGCTTCGCACGCCAGCGCGCATCCAGCCTTTCCGGCGGCCAGCAGCAGCGCGGCGCCATCGCCCGCGCGCTCGCCCAGGAAGCGCGCATCATCCTGGCGGACGAACCGATCGCGTCGCTCGACCCGGCCTCGGCCGAACAGGTCATGGAGATCCTGGCCGACATCAACCGTCGGGACGGCGCGACCGTGATCGTATCCTTGCATCAGATCGACCACGCCTTCCGTCACTGCCGGCGCATCGTCGCGCTGAAGGAAGGCCGCATCGTCTTCGACGGCCCGACGCACGCCATCGCGCCGGAAGATCTGAATGCGCTCTACGGGATCGATCTCGCGGGCGACGGTCCCGACGACGAGACGCCCATCCGCCGGCCCGGAACCAGAAACCCCGCGCCGGCGCGGGCGGCCGAGTACGCCTGAAACACTCACCTAAACCTTTCGCAACAGGGGAAACTCAACATGATCAAACGCTTGATCGCAGCCGCGGCCATCGTCGCCGCCTCCGCCGGCGCCGCCCGGGCGGACATGCCGGAGCAGCTCAACTTCGGCATCATCTCGACCGAGTCGAGCTCCGCCCTGCAGCAGTCCTTCCAGCCCTTCCTCGACGACATGTCGAAGGCGCTCGGCGTCACCGTGAAGCCGTTCTTCGCGTCCGACTATGCCGGCGTCATCGAAGGCATGCGCTTCGGCAAGGTCGACGTCTCCTGGTTCGGCAACAAGTCCGCGATCGAAGCGGTCGACCGGGCCGGCGGCGAAGTCTTCGCGCAGACGATCAAGGAAGACGGCTCGCGCGGCTACTACTCGCTGCTGATCACCCAGAAGGACAGCCCGCTGAACTCGCTCGACGACGTTCTGAAGTGCGACAAGTCGCTGTCCTTCGGTAATGGCGACCCGAACTCCACGTCCGGATTCGCGATCCCCGGCTACTATGTCTGGGCGCTGAACAACAAGACGCCGGAAGATTGCTTCGAGCGCGTCGTCTCCTCGAACCACGAGGGCAACGCGCTCGCGGTCGCCAACGGCAAGGTCGACGTCGCGACGAACAACACGGAATCGCTCTATGAGCGGCTGAAGAAGAACAACCCCGAAGCCGCGGCCAAGATCAAGGAGATCTGGCGCTCGCCGCTGATCCCGTCCGACCCGATCGTCTGGCGGAAGGACCTGCCGAAGGACGTCAAGGAGAAGGTCTACTTCTTCTTCATGCAGTACGGCCGCTTCGGCGACATGGAAAAAGTGAAGCACGAACGGGAAGTGCTGGCCGGCGTGTCCGACGGCTGGGGGCCGTTCCTCGCCTCCTCGAACGCCCAGTTGCTCGACGTCCGCCAGATCGAAGCCTTCAAAGCGAAGCTGAAGGCCGAACGATCCGGCGACAAGGAGGCCATCGCGAAGGCGAACGAAGAGCTCAAGCATCTTGCCGAAATGGCCAAGGTCGTCGGCGGCGCCGGCTACTGAGCCGCGCCGCGGTCGCCTGACCGCAGGGGCCGGCGGACAGCCCGCCGGCCCCTTCCCGTATCCAGAGACCGGACACCGCCCGCCATGCGCGCACCCGACGCCGCCCCCTCGCCCGAAGTCCTGGCCGCCCTCTCTTACGATTGGCGCAGTTTCGCCGGCTATGCCGCCGCGGCGCTGGCGCTCGCCGTCCTTCTCGGCGTCGCCTATCAGCCGGCGGAGGTGTTCAACTGGACGCTGTTGTTCACCGACGCGGCCAACATGGCGACCTTCGCCAAGGACTTCCTCAGCCCCGACTTCGCGGACGGCGTCCACTATCTGGAGAAGATGGTCGAGACCGTCTACATCGCGCTCTGGGGCACGGCGCTCTCGATTGTCTTCGGCGTGCCGATGGCGCTTCTGTCGTCGGCCAATATTGCGCCCTGGTGGATCGTGCAGCCGGTGCGCCGGCTGATGGACGCGGCCCGCGCGATCAACGAGATCGTCTTCGCCATCCTGTTCGTCGCCGCCGTCGGCCTCGGGCCGTTCGCAGGCGTCATGGCGATCTTCATCCACAACCTCGGCATCATCTCGAAGCTCTTTTCGGAGGCGGTCGAGGCGATCGATCCCAGGCCCGTAGAGGGCGTGCGCGCGACCGGCGCGTCGCGCATCCAGGAGATCCTCTACGGCGTGATCCCGCAGGTCCTGCCGCTGTGGTCGAGCCTGACCCTCTACCGTTTCGAGACGAACGTCCGATCGGCGACCGTGCTCGGCATTGTCGGCGCCGGCGGCATCGGCTTCGTCTTCTTCGAAAGCTTCCGCTCCTTCCAATACGACAAGGCGGCCGCGATCATCATCGTCGTCGTGCTCGCGGTCACGATCATCGACGTCGTCTCGGCGCGCCTCCGCAAGTTCCTCGTCTAGAGCCCGCCAGGAGCCGTCAGCTCGACCGCGAGCCCAACTGGCTCCCGTGCCGTGACCCCCGCCAGCTCAGCCCGCGAGATCGCCGCTCGCGCCGGCGCTCAGCGTCTCGTCGTTGTCGGACGACGGCTTGGCGGTGAAAATGTGAAGCGAGCGCTTCTTCTGCTCGTCGTTGCCGCCAGAGACATGGTCCAGCGTCTCATCGGTCAGGTCGATGGCTTTGCTCGTCGTGTCGGTCATGTCGGTCGTCCTTTCAGAAGCATGGCGCCGCAACATCGGCGGCGGTTGATGGACCAACGGCGGAGCGGAAAGCCCGCCGTTACCGTCGAGATGGGGGACCTCGACCGAACCGCAACTTCCGCGAACAGTGGATGTGACGCCACGCACTTTCCGCTGCGCTGCGCTCTGGATGGCTCAGGCGATCCGGCTGGCTCTAGATGCGGTAGACGCGCGTCGCCGTGTCGTGGAAGAGCGCCGCCTTTTCGTCCGCCGAGTAGTCCGCGGCGAGGCGCTTGAAGGAGTTCCAGAGCACGTTGTAGCTCGCGGCCATCTTGTCGACCGGGAAGTTCGATTCGAACATGCAGCGCTCGACGCCGAAGAGCTCGATCGTCGTCTCGTAATAGCGCCGCGTCCGCTCCATCAGCTCCTCGCTCGTCGGCGGCTCCGGGTTCTTGTGCCAGTCGAAACCGTTGACCGCCATGACGATGCCGCCGAGCTTGGCGACGACGTTGGGGCACTCCGCCAGCGGCTTGACGGCGCAACGCCAGGCGGCGAACACCTCGTCCTCCTTATCCCGGTAGGGGCCGATGCCGACCGGGCCGCCGAAGTGGTCCAGGACGATCGTCGTGTCCGGAAACGCCTTCGCGAGGTCGGTCAGCCCCGGAATCTGCGGATGATAGCACCAGCCCTCGAAGGAAAGGCCGCGAGGTCCGAGATGCTTGAAGCCGGCCCGGAAATTTGCGTCGGCATACATGCCGGACGGCGGATTGGTCCGGCCGTTCGGGACGTCGGGGCTCGGATCCCAGGCTGCGCCGCAACGGATGCCGCGAAACCGCCCGTTGCCGGCGGCGATCTGGGCATCGAGCGCTTCCGCCGAAAGCTTGTCGCCCATCAGCAACGGCGCCGTGCCGACGATGCCGGCCGCGACCTGGCAGGGCCCATACTGGCCCGACGCCGCCATCGCGGCGACGCCGTTCACGAACTCGGTCTCGCCGACGCACTTCAGGTGCTCCGGCCCGTCGGCGCGGAACATCGACCCGCATTCGATATAGACGGTCGAGACGATGTTGTGGCCGGTCCGCAAGTCCGCCAGCATTTCATCCAGCAGATACCGGTCCTCGACGTAGTCGCCGGGCCGCCCGTCCCAGAGATGGTGGTGCGGGTCGCAGATCGGCAGGTCAGGCTCCAGCGTCTCCTCTTCGACGAGCGCGAGCCAAGCGTCGTTCGTGGCCATGTTACGTCTCCTCAGGGCAGCGCGTCGGCCAGTTCGTAACGGCGCCAGGCGCTCATCTGCAAGGCGGAGGTCTTGCAGTGGACGACGACCGGCCGGGTCTTCACGGCGAAGGCCTTGGCGATGCCGTCCGCCACCTCGGACTCGTCGGCGATCGTAATTCCTTCCGCCCCGATGGTGCGCGCCCAGGCGGCGAAATCCGGGTTGGTGAGGCGCGTGCCGTCCATGAACGGCCGGTCCGGATAACGGACGTAGGAGTGCATGCCGATCGTGCCGTACATCGAATTGTCGGAGATGATCATGATCGGCGCGACGCCGTACTGAACGGCCGTCGCGATCTCATTGCCCATCATCAGCGCGCCGCCGTCGCCGATGAAGCAGACGACCTGCGTGCCCGGCCGG
>DAINCG010000021.1:0-12875 GCA_036732525.1 Pseudomonadota bacterium
GACCCAAAGCCAGCATGCAGACCGTACCGGCGCTCGGGATGCCGACCGCCTCCGCAAAGGGCTCGAGCGAGGTCACGCCCAAGGCGCCGCCGAACGTCGTCGGCAATGGTTGGGATACCGAGCCGTCCCAGCGCGCGGCGACGCGCACAGCCTGGTTCGCGCCGGCCTGGGCGGAGAAGCTCTCGTTCTGCCAGACGCCGAACTGAACCGCCGCCCGGGTCGCGAGGTCGCCATATGTGGCGGACGGCAGATTGGCCGAAAGCATGCGCCGCGCCTCGCTCAGGGCGGCCGACGTGTCCGGAAGCTGCTTGGCGGCGGCCGACGCGGCGGCGACGCTGATCGCGTCGACAGCCCGCTGCAGAACCGCGTCCTCACGGATCAGCGTCGAGTAGTCCACGCTGAGGGCCGCGCCCGCCAGCATGATCGTAAGGAAGCCGGCATAGGCTGGCCCCAAGCCGCCGTGCGTATCCCGGATGAGCTTGCGCAAAAGTGTAATCATGGCCCTAGTCCAGCTTTACGGCGGTGGCGGACGCGACGAGGCTCGCCTTGCCGTCGAAGATGTGGATGATCCCGGCGACGGGGATGTCGCTGGTCGGCACGTTCACCGTGACGGTGATGTCGTCGCCGCTGGTCGATACGGAGGATGTGGCCGAACCGGTCCAGACCGACATCCGGTTCGCGATCATCGTCTGGGCCTCGGCGGCCGTGACGGCGTCGATCGACAGGGCGCGGATCGCTTCGGACGCCGCGTTTTGCATCGCCGTCTTGACGTTGTTGTAGACAGAGAGGTCGACGGCGCCGAGCGTAACCGCGAGAAACAAAGGTAGAGCCAGAGCTGCCTCGATTGATATTGTTCCGGATTCATTAGCCAGAACGCCGCGAAGCATTTTTCGTGCCTTTCAGTAGTGATGTCTTAGGGTAACGAGGCACGCTTAACTATCGGTGAAGAACCACGCTCACCAAATTACATATCCCGTGGCCAACCGTTACCGGGGCATCTAACTCCAGGGTTGATAGTCGTTATTTTTCTGGTACTAACCCCATATATTTAGTTTGGATTTGCCAGATAAGCGGCGATTCTTGCGCGCGTAATGAGTATCAATGGTCGTTAGGCTTTGAGTTTCACCCGTTTTGTGAAGTATTCGATGGCCAAAGCGTCCGGCGCGCGTCATCCATGCGGCCGACGAACCAGTCATGTACTGCAGGCCCGCTCGCGGGCGTCGACGTGGACATGTTCGGTCATCGCATCTCGCCGGCCCTTGCCGAATTTCGTGTTCAGCGGGCCGAAGCGCGGCGACCTGGCGTGCGACGACGGTCATGCCTTCGGCGGATCGGGGCCTGCCTGCGCAACGACCGAAGGGGCGGCTCGGCGGCGATTGGCCGCCGCTACTCCGGGAAGGGCAGGGGCTCGCCGTCGGGCAGCGGCACCTCGGCGACGTTGAGGGTCAACGCGACCAGGCTGTAATAGCCGCTGGCGCCGACGATCTCGATCACCCCTTCCTCGCCGAAGGTCTCCTTCGCCTTCGCATAGGTCGCGTCCGACACGCGGTTCGTGCGCAGCATTTCGTCGGTGAAGGCGAAGGCGACGGCTTCGTCTTCGGGCATGCCGGTCGGCGTCTCGCCCTTGCGCATCGCTTCCAAGGTCGCTTCCGCGATGCCGGCCTCGCGGCCGATGCGGGCATGGGCGAACCACTCATACTGCGCCTTGAGGTGGGCGGCCGTCCGGCAGATCACGATCTCGCGGACCCGGTCGTTCAGGCAGGATCGGAAGCGGACATGGGCGCCCAGCTCCTGGGCGAGCACGGCAAGCTCGGGGCTGCGGATCATCGCGGCGAAGGGCCCGCGCACGCCGCCGCGCGGGCCGTTGCGGACCTGGTCCAGCACCTCTTTCTGACGGGGCGAGAGGTCGGATTCGGCGGGCATCGGCAGGCGGGACATATGAACGCTCCGGTCGGTAGGGAATTGGACGAGGCCGCAAAGGCGCGCGAAGTTTGCCCGAATTTCGATGCAAATCCACGCAATTTTCGGACACGCCGCCTTAGCGCCGGCCGAGGATCATCCATCGCGTCCGGTCATCCTTCGCCAGGAGCACGCCCATGCCCGCCGCTCTCTTGTCCGATCGCCCGATCCTCACCGGGGCGGACCGCCCGCATCGGGGCATGCTCACGCGCGCGTGCCTCGGGCTCGACCACGCCTGCTCGAACCGGCAGCTTCTCGGCCTTGCATTCGGCCTGAACGCCATGATTTGGGGCGCCGCCGCCTACGCCATCGGCATGGTCTGAGCGCGTCGCGGGCGCCCGCCGTCAATTCCTCCGTTCCGCCCGATTTGATTGGCCGCGCCGGGCGTTACCGGTTATCGTTCGCTGCAATGCAACGACGAACGGAGGCTACTGGGATATGAAACGGGCGCTCAGGCTTGCCGCGGCGACGGCGACGATGCTGTTCGCCAGCGCGGCGGTCGCGGACGAGGTGACGATCGGCCTCGGCAGCGAGCCGTCGTCGATGGATCCGCACTATCACAATCTCGGACCGAACAACGCGTTTGCGAGCAACGTCTACGACGCGCTGATCATCCAGGACGAAAGCCAGAACCTCACTCCGGGTCTGGCGGTGTCCTGGAAGCCGATCAGCGACCTCGTCTGGGAATTCAAGCTGCGCGAAGGCGTCAAGTTCCATGACGGTTCCGACTTCAATGCCGACGACGTCGTCTTCACCGCGGAGCGCGCGCCGAACGTTCCGAACAGCCCGTCGTCCTTCGGCACCTATCTGAAGGGCAAGACGTTCAAGAAGATCGACGACTTCACGGTCCACGTCACGACCGAAGCGCCCTATCCGCTGATGGCGGTCGACCTCTCCAATATCCAGATCATCTCCAACGAAGTCGGCGCCGACGTCGGCACCGGCGACTTCAACGACGGCAAGGCGATGATCGGCACAGGGCCGTACAAGTTCGTCGAATGGAAGCCGAGCGACAGCATCGTTCTGGTCAAGAATGAGAATTACTGGGGCGAGCCGGCCGCGTTCGACAAGGTCAACATCAAGCCGATCAAGTCGAACCCGACCCGGGTGGCCGCGTTGCTCGCGGGCGACGTCGACATGATCGACAATGTGCCGACGACCGACATCGAGACGCTGAAAAAGAACGCCGACCTTACCCTCGCCCAGGGCATCTCCAACCGCGTCATCTACTTCCACATGGACCGGTTCCGGGACAACTCGCCCTTCATCACCGGGACGAACGGCAAGAACCCGCTGAACGATCTGCGCGTCCGCAAGGCCATCTCCATGGCGATCAACCGGCCCGCCATCGTCGAGCGCGTCATGGAAGGCGTCGCCATCCCGGCCGGCCAGCTGCTGCCGCCGGGCTTCTTCGGCACCTCCGAAAAGCTGAAGCCGGTCGCCTACGACCCGAAGGCCGCGAAGACCCTGCTTGAGGAAGCGGGCTACAAGGACGGCTTCGGCATGACGATCCACGGGCCGAACGACCGCTATATCAACGACGCCAAGATCGCCCAGGCGGTCGGCCAGATGCTGACCCGCATCGGCATCAAGGCCCAGGTCGAGACGATGCCGCGGAACGTCTTCTTCCGCGACGCGTCCTCCGGCGGGCCGAACGGTGAGCCGAAGTTCAGCTTCATCCTGGTCGGCTGGGGCTCCGGCACCGGCGAGGCGTCCTCGCCGCTGAAGTCGCTGATCCACACGGTCAACAAGGACCAGGGCTTCGGCGCCTCCAACCGCGGCCGCTACTCCAACCCGGAAGTGGACAAGCTGATCGAAGACGCGCTGGCGACGGTCGACGACGCCAAGCGCGCCGAACTCCTCGCCGCCGCGACTGAGAAGGCGATCGAGGACGTGGCGATCATTCCGCTGCACTACCAGGTCAACACCTGGGCCACGCGCAAAGGCCTGAAATACCTGCCGCGCACGGACGAACGCACCTCGCTGCGCTCCCTCAAGCGCGAATAGCGCGCGTCGCGCCGGCGGCCGGTCAGTCCGGCCGCCGGCGCCGCGTCGCCCGTAGTCCGGAGGCGGTAACGCGATGTGGGGCTATCTGGTCCGACGGTTCGCACAGGCGGCGCTGGTCGTGGGCGTCATGGCCACGATCGTCTTCTTCGGCGTCAACGTCATCGGCAACCCGGTCGACATTCTGATCAACCCGGAGTTCGATCAGGAAGAGATGGAGCGCGCCATGCGCGCGCTCGGCCTCGACAAGCCGCTGCACGAGCAGTTCTTCGTGTTCATCCAGAACGCGCTTTCGGGCGATCTCGGCATCTCGTTCGTCTTCGGCGAGCCGGCCCTTCAGCTCATCCTGGAGCGCATGCCGGCGACGCTTGAACTCGCCTTCTCCGCCCTCTTCCTCGCGATCGTGCTGGGCGTCCCGCTCGGCATGTATGCGGGGCTCCGGCCGAATTCGCCCGTCTCCAAGACGATCATGGCCGGCTCGATCCTGGGCTTCAGCCTGCCGACCTTCTGGGTCGGCATCATGATGATCATGCTGTTCGCCGTGTCGCTCGGCTGGCTGCCGTCGACCGGACGCGGCGACACGCGGGAAATCTTCGGCATCGAGCTCAGTTTTCTGACGCTCGACGGCCTTGCCCATCTCGCCATGCCGGCGATCAACCTGGCGCTCTTGAAGATATCGCTCGTCATCCGCCTCGCCCGCGCGGGCGCCAAGGAAGCGGCGCTGCAGGACTATGTGAAGTTCGCGCGCGCCAAGGGCATGTCGGAAACGCGGATCGTGCTGATGCACATCCTGAAGAACATCATGATCCCGGTCGTGACCGTTCTGGGCTTGGAGTTCGGCGGCCTGATCGCGTTTTCGGTCGTGACGGAAAAGGTGTTCTCCTGGCCCGGCATGGGCAAGCTGATCATCGAATCGATCCAGGTGCTCGACCGGCCGATCGTCGTCGCCTACCTGATGATGACGGTGCTGCTGTTCGTCACCATCAACTTCATCGTCGACATTCTCTATTCGCTGCTCGATCCCCGCGTGCGCATGGGAGGCGCTGGCAAATGAGCCCCGCAGACGCTTCGACCGCCACGATCGAGGGCGCGGTCCCCGACCGGGCCGAGCATCCCTTCCGGCGTTTCGCCGCCGAATACTGCCGGAGCGGGATCGCCGTCGTCGGCCTGATCATGCTCGTGACGATCATCGTGCTTGCGGTGCTGGCGCCGGTGATCTCGCCGCAGGACCCGTACGATCTCGGCGAGATCGACGTGATGGACAACAATCTTGCGCCGGGCGAGACCGACTTCGCCGGCGAGAAGGTCTACCATCTCGGCACCGACGATCAGGGGCGCGATATGTTGAGCGCCATCCTCTACGGGCTCCGCATCAGCCTCTCGGTCGGAGTCTTTAGCGGCGCGATCGCGCTATCCATCGGCGCCGTCGTCGGCCTGATCGCCGCCTTCTACGGCGGTCGCGTCGACGCGCTGATCATGCGCGTCGTCGACCTGCAGCTGAGCTTCCCGGCGATCCTGATCGCGCTCATGCTGCTCGCCATCCTGGGCCGCGGCATCGACAAGACGATGATCGCGTTGGTCGCGGTGCAATGGGCCTATTACGCCCGGACCGTGCGCGGCTCCGCCCTGGTCGAGCGGCAGAAGGAATATGTCTCCGCCGCCACATGTCTCGGGCTCGGGCGCTGGCGCATCGTCTTCCGGCACATGCTGCCAAACGTGCTGGCCCCCCTGATCGTCGTCGGCGCGGTGCAGACGGCGCACGCGATCTCGCTGGAGGCGACGCTTTCCTTCCTCGGCATCGGCCTGCCGGTGACGGAGCCGTCGCTCGGCCTGCTGATCTCGAACGGGTTCGAGTACATGCTGACGGGCAAGTACTGGATCAGCGTCTTCCCGGGTCTGGCGCTGCTGGCGACCATCGTCAGCATCAACCTGGTCGGCGACCAGTTGCGCGACGTGCTGAACCCGCGCCTCAGTCGCTAAGGCTTTTCGGCGTTTCGAACGCCAACAACGCGCCGCGGCCGGCGTCGAGATCGCGCCACGCCGCGATCCGCAGTTCGAACTCGGCGAAGGCGCCGGTCGGGAACTTGCCGACGTCGGCCTTCGGGGCCAGCCAGAGCGCCAATTCGTGCAGGCCCGGATTGTGCCCGACGACCAGGACCGAGCGCGCGTCGGCGGGCGACGACCGGATCAGCCCGGCCCAGGTCTGGCGCGGCGCCAGATAGGCCGTCTCCTCGAAATCCGGCGGCGGAGCGTTGGGCAACGCCTTGGCGAAGGCGGCCCAGGTCTGCCGCGTCCGCGCCGCCGGCGAACAGATCACATGGTCGAAGACGAGGCCGCGCTTCGCGGCGTGCGCCGCCATCGCGGCGGCCGCGCGCACGCCCCGCGGATTGAGCGGCCGGTCGAAGTCGTCCTGGCCGGGTTCGGCCCAGCTCGACTTGGCGTGGCGCAGGATGAACAGGCGCTGTGTCATGCCTGATCCGCCGCTTCGATCAGCGGCATCCACTCTTCCATGAGGTTCGCGGCCGCGCGGGTCTTCAGGTCGAACAGGGTGAGCCCGCGGACCGCCAGGTCGGCGTAGGCGGCCCGCTCGGAAATCCTGGCTGTCAGCGCGCGGCCCGCTTCCGTTACGAATTCCTCCAGCCGTTCGGCGGCGCGGCCGCCCTTCCGGTAGCGGTTGGCGACCAGCAGGGTCGGCGTGCGGCCCTTGCGGACCGCCTTGATGCGGTCGATCCGGTCCAGAAAGCGGACGGTGGCCTGTTCGTCGAAGATCGACGGCAGCAGCGGGACGACGAGAACGTCGGCCAGCGCGATCGTCTCTTCCAGCGCCTTGCCGCGAAGGCCGGCTGGCCCGTCGATGATCAGCCGATCGACCCCCTTCGGCGGCTTCTCCATGCTCTTGCGCCAGTCGATGGCGCCGATGGGATATGCGTCCGGCGGCCGGCGTTCCAGCCAGCGGAGCGCGCTGCCCTGCCGGTCCATGTCCGCCAAGGCCGCGCGCGCCGCCGACCGGGCCATGGCGGCGGCCATGTGCGTGGCGATGGTGGACTTGCCGCATCCGCCCTTCAGGTTGACGACGACGATCGTGCGCATGGGGCTGACTATCGCTCCTTTCGCCAGAAGGGCTCGACGCGCGCGAGCGCCCGCCATTCGGCCGCGAGGGTGGCCTGGCGGCCCGATTCCGCGCCGGCGACGTAGCCCGCCCCGAACGCGGCCGCTCGAACGGCGCGGCGGCGGCGCCCGGCCGCTCCGCCGCCAGCAATTCGGCCGCGACGCCGAGGTCGTTCAGCTCGCCGAGGTCGTCCTGCAACTGCCTGAGAGTCGCGATATAGGGCGCTGTCGCCTTCGCATCGTAGATCGCGCCGAAGAACTCGGCATTGTAGCGGAGGCGTTTCAGCACGATCCGGAAGGCGTGCCAATCGTGGATGGCGCCGCCCATGGCGCGCCGCGCCGCCTTGCGCGCCCGGCGTTCGATGCGGTCGAGGCGCGCGGGCGCATAGTCGCAGAGCGGCCGATGCCGCCAGAGCCGCAGGGTCGGGTCCGCGACGTCGGTCCACGCCTCGCTTTCGATCCAGCGCGCGAGCCCGAGCGCCAGCCTGGCGTGGCTTGCGGCGTTGATCTCGCGCGCGACGATTCGAAAAGCGCTGCGACGCTCGGTTTCCAGCCGCCGCCGGACGGCTGCGACGTCGCGGTCCCGGGCGCCGCCGGCCGCGTAGCGCGGCAGCGTCTCCGCCAGGAAGACGTCGATGTTGCGCACGTCGCCGAGCCTGGCGAAGTGCGCCTTGAGGTCGGGCAGAAGGTCGTCCAGGCCGGCGACGGAGATGATCGGCTTGAAGATCGAGATGGCGGATCGGAGACGGCGAATGGCGACCCGGCTTTGGTGAACCGCGCCCGGCGCGCCGGCTTCCCGCAGGTTCGGAATGTTGTGCGTCCACTGGCGGAGGCAGTCGCGGGCGATGGCGCCGAACGCCTCGGCCGTCGGCGTCGTCGGCGACCGGCGGCGCCGCGCCCTTGGCAAGGCGCGAACCGCGTTCGCCCTTCGAGGCGACGACAAGCCCGCCGGCGCCGGCGGCGAGCGCCCGCTCCGCCGCCTCATAGACGGCGAGCGCGGGTCCGGATTTCAGCTCTACCTCGATCTCCCGGATCGGCGCCTTGCGGTCGCCCGCGCGAATTTCCCCCTCGTCGAGCGCGAGCTCCACTTCGGCGCCCGCGATCGCCGCAAGGGCGCTCGTGCGCCGGACCATGGTGACATAGACGGGCCGGACGCCGGCGGTCGCGACTGCGGCTGCGACGTCTGGCGGCAAAACCTGTTCCAGCGGCGCCAGGTCCGGCGTGGCGCCGTCGGCGGGCTGCTCGAACTCCTGGCGCCCGAACAGCCCCGGCCCCGCTGCGGTCTTGATCGTCTGGACATAACTGCTGTCGGGCATGCGGCGGATGCGCAGGACGGTTCCGGCCGCCTCGAGCGCGCCGTCGGCCGTGTCGAAATAGGTGGATTCGAGGCGGCGCGTCTTGGCGTCGGCGTCGCTGAACAGCGCCTGCCGGACGGCCGCCAGACGCTGCGCGGGAATCGCGAGCGCGATTTCGATTTCCTGGCCCATCGCCCCCTCATTATCACGCCGACCGGTCCAAGGTTCGAGCGAATCCCGATGGGGCAAACTAACTCAGCACCTTTGCCGCCGCCAAATACACAATTTGTCTAGATAGGTTGGGTGCGCGCCACGCCAAAACTCCGCTAGGCTAGGCGGATCGCGGGTAGGCCGGGACGGGAGCAGACATGACGGACGACGCCATCGGCGCATTCCTGCCGGGACCGCGCCTTCGGATCGAGGGCCGGTCCGACGGCCCGCTTGCCGGGCTGACCTTCGCGGCCAAGGATCTGTTCGACGTGGCGGGCGCGCCGACCGGCGGCGGCAATCCGGACTGGGCCGCGGACCAGCCCGTGCCGACCCGGCATGCCTGGGCCGTGGAGACGCTGCTCGAAGCGGGTGCGACGCTCGTCGGCAAGACCGTAACGGACGAAATCTCCCTCGGCATCCTCGGCGAGAACGCGTTCGACGGGACGCCCAGGAACGCGGCGGCGCCGGGCCGCGTGCCGGGCGGGTCGTCGTCCGGCTCGGCGGCTGCGGTCGCCGCCGGCCTCGCGGATTTCGCGATCGGCACGGATACGGGCGGCTCCGTCCGCGTGCCGGCCAGCTTCTGCGGGCTTTACGGCATCCGCCCGACCCATGGCCGCCTGCCGCTCGACGGAATGGCGGCGCAGGCGCCGTCGTCCGATACGACCTGCTGGTTCGCGCGCGACGCGGCGACCTTCGCGCGCGTCGGGGCCGCGCTGCTCGGCGAAGACGTCGCCAAGGCGCCCATGCCCGGCCGCCTGACCGTGGCCGTTGACGCTTTCGGCTTCGCCGATCCCGGCGTCGCGGAGGCTTTGCAGCCGCTGCTGGATCCCCTGAAGGCCAAAGTCGGCGCTGTCGTCGAAGACGTGTTGGCCCCCCAGGGCCTGTCCGTCTGGGGCCGCGCGCAGCGGACCATTCAGCCAAGCGAGGCCTGGCGGACGTTCGCGGACTGGGTCGACCGGCGCAATCCTCGGATGGCGTTCACCGTGGCGCGCGGCCTGATCGCCGGCGCCGCGGTTTCGGCGGAAGACCTGAAATGGGCGGACCTGATGCGCCGGGAAGCCCGCGCGCGCCTCGCCTGGCTGACGCGCGACGGCGGCTTGGTCTGCCTGCCGACGACGCCGTTTCCGGCGCCGCCCGTCGGCATGTCGATTGGCGCGATGGACCCGGTGCGAGAGCGCATCCTCTGCCTCGCCGCGTTCGGCGGCCTGGCCGGCCATCCGCAAATCAGCATCCCCGGCGCCACATTGGGCGGCCTGCCGGTCGGGCTGTCGCTCGTCGCCGCCCGTGGCGCCGACGCTCAGTTGCTCGCTCTCGCGCAATCACTGGAAACGGAAACCGCATGACCGACATGACCCCGAACATCCCCGAAGTCGTCGAAGAGGTCCGCGCGCTCTTCGAGCGCTACGAGCAGGCGCTGATCGACAAGGATGTCGATGTGCTGGACGCGACCTTCTGGAACAGTCCGCTCACCATCCGGCTCGCCATGCACGAGCACGGCTATGGCTTCGATCAGATCCACGCCCACCGCGTCGCACGGCCGCCGGGACCGGGCATCAAGGAAGAGCGACTACGCCTCGATATCCTGACGCTCGGCCGCGATTTCGCGAGCGTCAGCCTGGAGTTCAAGGTGCGCGGGCGCGATCAGGTCGGTCGTCAGTCGCAGACCTGGGCGCGCCTGCCGGACGTCGGCTGGAAGGTCGTGTTCGCGCACGTCTCGACCGTGAGCGGCGACGCGCTCTGGTAGGGTTCACGCGGCGGCGAAGGCGCGGACGGCGTCCATGAAGGGGCGCGGCTGGTCGGCGTGCAGCCAGTGGCCCGCGTCCTTCAGCGATGCGAAGCGCGCCGCCGGGAAAAGGGCGCGTATGCCTTCGCGGTGATTGCGGCGGACATAGTTCGAATTCGCGCCTGTCAGGACGAGCGTCGGGCCTTCATAGGCCGGATGCGCGAACGCCTTCGGGAAGTCCAGGATGTCCGCCATGCCCGCCGCGAGGCCGGCGAGGTTGCAGCGCCAGCGGAAGGCGTCGCCGTCGGGCACAAGGTTCTGCAGCAGAAAGCCGCGCACGCCGCCGTCCGGGATCGCGTCCGCCAGCATGCGGTCTGCGTCCGTCCGGCGCGTGACGGCCGAGAGATCGAGCGCCGCCATCGAATCGATATAGTCGAGGAAGCTGGAGCGGCCGCCGCGGTCATAGGCGACCGGCGCGATGTCGGCGACGAGCAGGCGGCCGACGAGATCCGGCCGGTCCAGAGCGAGCGCCATCGACGCCTTGCCGCCCATGCTGTGCCCGACGACCACGGGGGCTTCGAGATCATGCTCTTCGATATAGCGCGCGACGTCGCCGGCGATCTCGCGGTAGCTCATGCCGTCGGCCCAGGGCGAACGGCCGTGGTTGCGGAGGTCGAGGACATGGACCTCGTGGTCCGCGCCCAGCCGTTTCGCGATCGCCATCCAATTCCGGGCGGCGCCCAAGAGGCCGTGCAGAATGACGAGGCGCGCGCCGGCGCCTTCGCCATAGACGTCGCTCGCCAGCGCGACGGAGCCTGCCATGTCCGGCGCGTCGCGTTCGGAACGGCTAGCGCTGCTCGCCGACGGCGCCGCCGGCCGCGCTGTAGCCCGCGCCGTTGTCGATGTTGACGGTGACGCCCACGTTCTCCGCGTTCGGGCCAAAGAACGCGCCATGTCCCACGCCGACGTTCTGCGCGTTCTGGAAGTAGTTCACCGACAGCTCCGGCTGGCCGACATTGTGCGCGCCGACGATCAGGAAGTTCTGCGCGCCGAGGTTCATGCCGCCGGCGCTGACGCCGGTCTGGAAATTCGTGCTGAGCGCGAAGTCGCCGGTCCGCAGCCGCGGATTGACGCCGGCCGCCTCGATGACGGAGGCGTAGGCCTTGCCGACATACGTCGCAACGCCGGTGACCGGCATGTCGATGGTCGGCGCGCCGGCGAAGTAGAAACCGACGTCGCTCAGGCTGTTGGTCACGCCGTTCGGCTCGTTCTGGCCGCCCGCCCAGAAACCCCAGTGCATGAAGGCGCATTCGCAGGGCCGGTCCGCCTCCGCCAGCACGGGATCGCCGCTGACGACGGTGAGGCCGGGGCGCTCGCCCGTCAGGAAGCCCTGCGCCAGGCTCGGCTCGGCGATGGCGAAGGTATCGTCGTCGAAGAACGCGGAATTCGCGGCCATGTTGGTGAAGACGTCGTTGTCGCCGAAATTGCCGCGCACCCGGAAGACCGCCGAGATCTCGCGATTGTCGCGATCGATGGTGAACGTGCCAGCCTCTTCGGCGCTGGCGCCGGGCGTGACCAGACGCTCGAACTCGTCCTCGTCGTTGATGATCATCACGCCGGCGAACAGCCGCTCGACATCGGTTCCGGTTCCGGGCGCGTCCAGCGCGTAGGGCGTCGTCTCGACGCCAAACTGATGGTTGACGACGGCGGTCGGATCCTGGCGGACGCCGGCGGCGTCCTCCGCCTCGAGCGAGAGGTGCAGGCCGTCGAGCGACACCGCCTTGGCGCCCGTCGGCTCGCCCAGCGGCGCGCCGACGGCGGTGCCGGTGTGGAAGCGGCGCACCTGGCTTTCATTGAGGGTGAAATGCGTCGAGCCGCCCTGGGTTCCGGCGAAGCCGGCGGGTGAGGTTTCGCCGACCTCCGTGACCGGTTCGGTCACGCCGGCGACGATCGCCTGGAAGCCGTAGACCGTCTCGGCGCCTGTATCCTCGCTGTTCACGTTCTGCATCACGCCGCCGATGTAAAGCGCCTTGCGGGCGTCCCAATCGACGATGAAGGGCGTCTGATTGACGCTGGCCGACGCGATCACTTCCGTCGAACCCGGCTGGTTGCCCAGAATCGGCAGCTGGAATCGGCCGATGTCGCTATAGGGCAGGAAGGAGCTGGTCCGGCTGTCGCCGCCGAGATCGAAGAACGACTGGCCGGTCGGCAGCGTGCTGAAGCCGACGCCGCCGAAGACCGTGAAGCGGGCGCCGTTCACGCCGTCGAAGTCCGGCGTCGTGAGATCGGTGTTGTAGAAGAGGCCGTCGTTCGAAATGTTCTGCGCCGTGATCGCGCCCGCTCGGGCGGCGCCGAGGGTCTGAACGGCGTTGGCGTTGAACGTCGTCGACGACTGATAGCTTTGCGCATCCGTCGCGTCGAAGATGTTCGGGACGCTGTCGGGATCGCCGTTGGCGCCCTGGAAGGCAAGCGCCGCCGTGCCGTCGATCACCGCGCCAAGCTCTCCGCCGTCGGCGCCGACCAGGACGATCCGGTCGCCGGCGGTGAAGCCTGGAACCTGGCCCTGCACGCCCGCG
>DAINCG010000021.1:12908-20514 GCA_036732525.1 Pseudomonadota bacterium
AAGCCGGTCCGACAGCGCAGCGCCCGAGATGTCATGATCGAAGATCGGCACGAGCGTGCCCGTCGGCGTCTGGTTGCCCTGGACGACGCGGTTCGGGTCCTGCAGGTCGTTCTGCGCGGCGTCCTGGTCCTGCTCGACCTGCTGCGCGCCCGAATTGGTCGCGCCTTCCTGGTCGTTGGCGTTCTTGCCGCCGTTGGTCGGGTTGGTCTGCTGGGCGGATTGCGTCTCCTGGCCGAGCGTGTTGACGGCGGCGACTTCGGTCGGCTTCTCCGGCGCGCCGGCGGTCGCCGTCTCGCGGCCTTCCAGCATCGCCAGCGCCTGGCGCAACTCGTTCTGCGGCACGGGCTGCGGTTCGCTCGCGCCCGTGTCGGTCAGCCGCGTGAAATAGCCATGGCGGCGCAGTTCGAAGCGGCTTCCGTTCTGGGTGACGCCGGTGACGCCTTCGCCGTAGATCAGCGTCACGTCGACGATGTTCTCGGCGATGACCCGGAACAGCGCGATGCCGCCGCGCACGCCCATGGTGGCGACCGGCGTGTTGATCTGGACCGCGCCCTGCTTCGACAGGCGCCCGCCGACAAAGCGCATCAGACCGCGCGACAGGCTGAGCGCCATCTCGCCGGTGCGCCGGTCGGGGTCGTAGACGAATTTGTCGATGACGAGTTCCGAATTCGCGGCGACGGTCACCGCGCTCTGGTCCAGCATCAGCAGCTGAGCCTGGCCCTGCTCGCCGGTCTTGACGCGTTCGTCGAAGACGACGTCGTGGCCGACGACCAGCGTGATCTCCTCTTGGGCGGGCGGCCGGGTCGTGGAATCCACGTTCACGGCGGACGCCACGCCGGCTTCCTGGGCGCGGGCGGCGCCGGCAAGCATCGTGCTTGCCAGCAAGAATGCCAGCGATAGCCGCAAGGACTTGGTCATCGACCGAGCCTCCTGGTCAGAAGCGCAGGTTCGCGCCCAAAGCCGCGCTGAAATTGTCGAAGTCGTGGTTCGGCAGGTTGGACGAGTTGTCCTGATAGCCGAGCGTCGTGAAGACGCTCCAACCCGCGCCGACCGGAACGGCGAGCGTGCCGGTCAGGCGGAAATCGTCGTCCTCGCGCGTCGCGGGCGCAATCACGGGATTGGGCCCGTCGTGTTCGCGGTGCGCATAGCGCGCTTCTATTGAAACGCTCCACGGCCCCGTGAAGAACTCGACGTTTGGATCGCCCTCGAACGGCGAGGCGAAGCGCATGCCGAGGGTCAGCGCGCCGCCGATCTCGTCATAGGCTTCGAACGTCGCTTCCGCGCCGACTTCGCCGGCGAAGACCTCGCCCTGCAGGGAGACGTTGTCCATCAGCCGGTGGATCGCGCCCAGCGTGAACAGGTAGGCCTCGCCGTCCTGCGTGTCGGCGTTCTGGCGCTCGTCGGTCTGGTAATACTCGCGGTTCTCGACATAAGCCTTGGCGAACAGCGTCGTGTCGTCGAAGGCCTGCCAGTCGACGTCGACGCCGGCGCCGAGCGAAAGGTTGTAGCTCTCGTCGTCCAGCCGGATGTAGGTCGCGCGCATGTGCGGGCGCAGCAGGACCGGGCCGTTGTCCTTCGGGTAGATGCGGAAGCCCGGGCCCGCGGTCAGCCGGACATGTTCGACGTCGAGTTCGGTGAACTCGAACTGGCGGGCGCCGTAGATGGCGCCTTCGACCAGGAGGAAGTCGCCCGCATCGTTGCCAAGGTCGTAAAGGTAGCGACCGCTGAGCGCGGCGAACAGGTTGAAGTCGTCGTCGGCCTCGGTGTCGGTGCTGGGCGTGGCCGGCGCGCCGAATAGCAGAACCTGGCCGTCCGGCCCGAAATTCGCGTTCGACTGCCAGCGGCCGCCGAAGGTGAACGAGCCCGAGAAACGATGGCGCTGCTGGTTATCTTCGATCTGCGCGAGGAAGCCCTGGATGCGGGCCTGCGCGGCCGGCGGAGTATCCGGGTCGGCGAGCGCGTCCTCGAAATAGGCCTTTGCCGTCTCGAACGACCCGAGGCGGTAGTAGAGCACGCCGAGCTCGGCCTTCACGCGCGGCAAATCCGGATTGTACAGCAGCAGCCGTTCGTAGGAGGTGATCGCCGCCTCATAGTCGCCGGCTTCGGTGGCGAGCTGCGCGTACGCATAGGTCTTGTCGAGGTTGGTGGGGTCCTTCAGGACCTCGGCGAAAGCGGCGTCCAGTTGGGCGCGCGCTTCCGGCGAAACTTCCTGCGCACGCGCGCCGTCTGCCCCGCCAAAGGCGAGCGCGACGACGAGTGCGCCAGCGAGCGTCCGAAGACGCCATGCGGTCGCTTTGGCGCGCATGTGGAATTCCCCTCGATCTTCCGTCCGCAGCACAAGGAATTTCTCTACGCCGAAGACGGTTCCAGGTCAAACGTCATCCACAGCTTAAACCGAATTGTCGTGGGATTCTTCTGCAGTTCCGGCGCCCGCGTCGCGGCCGCGGCTTTGCGCTTTCCGACGCGCGATATTCGCCTTCATGTTGGCGGCGACGCGGGCCTTCCGCTCCGCCGCCGCCGCCTGCTTTTCCGCCTTTTTCGGCGTCGAGCCGTCGGACCCCTTGGCGCTCATGCGGGGTAGAGGCCCGCGTTCCGCGCCTTGAGGCGGACCAGCGCGAGGACCGCGTCGAGCAGCGGCGTGTCGACGCCGACGATATCGCCCAGTTCTGCGACCGCCGTCACAAGGGCGTCGATCTCCATGGGCCGGCCGCGTTCCAGGTCCTGCAGCATGGAGGTCTTGTGCTCGCCGACGTCGAAGGCTGCGGAGAGGCGCCGTTCGGCGGTCACGCGGAACCGGGCGCCCAGCGCCTCGCCGACCGCGCGCCCCTCGGCCGCGACGGCGAAGAGCAGGTCGCGCACGCCTTCGTCGCGGCCGAGGCCGGCAAGCGTCGAGCCGGTCAGCGCCGAGACGGGGTTCAGGCACAGGTTGCCCCAGAGCTTCATCCAGATCTCGTCGCGGATCTTGGGCCGGATCGGCGCGCGGAGGCCGGCTTCCGCGAGCATGGCGGACAGGGCTTCGATCCGCGCCGTCTTCTCGCCCGACGGCTCGCCGATCGGATAGGCGTCGCCTTCCATGTGCTGCATCACACCGGGGGCGACGATCTCTGTCGCCGGATGCACGACCATGCCGATCGCGCGCTCGGGCCCGAGGCCATCCCATTGGGCGCGGCCGGGATCGACGGACTCGAGCGTCCGGCCATCGTGTTCGCCGCCAAGCCCGTGGAAGTACCACCAGGGCACGCCGTTCATGGCGGTTACGACCGCCGTCTCCGGTCCCAGCATCGGCTGCATCAGGTCGACCACGCCGGGGCTCTGGTGCGCCTTCAGAGTGCAGATCACGTAGTCCTGGACGCCGAGCGAGGCCGGATCGTCGGTCGCGGTCGGGTGGACGCGGAACTCGCTGCCGTCCTGGAATTTGCACAGCAGGCCATCCGCCTGCATCGCCGCCAGGTGCGGGCCGCGCGCGATCAGCGCCGTCTTGACGCCCGCCTTCGCCAGCATGCCGCCGAGATGCGCGCCGATGGCGCCGGCGCCGTAGATCGCGACCTTCATAGCGGCACGACCTTGCCGGGATTCAGGATGTTCTTCGGGTCGAGCGCGCGCTTCAGCGCGGCCATCGTGGCGACCGCTTCGGCGCCGTGCTCCTTGGCCATCGAGCCGATCTTGCCCATGCCGACGCCATGCTCGCCGGTGCAGGAGCCGCCCATGGCGAGCGCCCGATCGACCAGCCGGTCGTTGAAGGCGGTCGCGCGGGCCATTTCCTCCGCATTGTCCAGGTCGACCATGATGCAGCAGTGGAAGTTGCCGTCGCCGACATGGCCGCAGATTGGCGAGTAGATGCCCGTTTCGCCGATGTCCGACTTGGTGGCGACGATGCATTCGGCGAGGCGGCTGATCGGCACGACAACGTCGGTGGCCCAGCCGCGCTTGCCCGGCGCCTGGGCGAGGGCGGCGTAATAGGCGTCGTGCCGGGCCTGCCAGAGCTTCGAGCGCTCCTCGGCGCGCATCGTCCACTGGAAGCCGGCGCCGCCGTTCTCCGTCGCCAGCGCCTCGACCGTCTCCGCCTGTTCGGCGACGCTGGCCTCCGTGCCGTGGAACTCGAAGAACAGGGTCGGCTTGGCGGCGAAGCCCTCCAGCTTGGAATAGGCCATGCAGGACTGGATCTGGACGTCGTCCAGCAGCTCCATGCGCGCGACCGGCACGCCCATCTGGATCGTCTGCTGCACGGTTTCGACCGCGCCGGCGAGGTCGTCGAACTGGCAGACGGCGACTGCGGTCTTCTCCGGCACCCCGTAGAGTCGGAGCCGGACTTCCGTGATGATGCCGAGCGTGCCTTCCGAGCCGACGATCAGATGGGTCAGGTCGTAGCCGGAGGAGGATTTCCGGGCCCGACCGCCGGTCTTCATCACCGTGCCGTCGGCCATGACGACGGTCAGGCCCAGCACGTTTTCCTTCATCGTGCCGTAGCGGACGGCGTTGGTGCCGGAGGCGCCGGTCGCCGCCATGCCGCCGAGGCTCGCGTCAGCGCCCGGATCGACCGGGAAGAAGTAGCCCGTGTCGCGCAGATGCTCGTTCAGCGTCTTCCGCGTCACGCCCGCCTGGACCATGCAGTCGCCGTCCGCCGCGTTGACCTCCAGCACCTTGTTCATGCCGGAGAGGTCGAGCGTCACGCCGCCATGGATCGCCTGGACGTTCCCCTCGAGCGAGGTCCCCGTGCCCCAGGCGATCACCGGCAGTTCGTGCTCGGCGCAGATCTTGACGACCGCGGCCGCTTCCTCGGTCGACTGCACGAAAGCGACCGCGTCCGGCGCCGCCGCGTGGAAGTGATCCTCCCCGCGGGAATGCTGGTCGCGGACCGCCTGGGCGGTCGACAGGCGATCGCCCAGCAGCGCTTTCAGCGCGTCGACGGCGGCGTCCAGGCGTTCAGAATTGCGACGGTCGTGCGCGGGCGCGCTGTCGGGCGGGGCCATGCCGCGTTCCCTTCGGTTGATCGACTTTGCGCCTTTAATGCCGCGCCCTTTCGTCCGCCGCAACAAGCCGGTTGAAGACGAAGCGGGCGAGGAGGCCGATGACCGCAAGATGCAGGAAGCCGATGCCCCAGGCGAGGTCGGTATAGCCGTCGGGGCCGGAGAGGGCGGAGAGGATCAGGCCCATCACCACCGGTCCGACCGCGCCGCCCGCGTATCCGAGCGTCGTGTGCAGCGCCAGCGTCTGGCCGCGGCGGCCGGGCTCCGCGGATTCCGAGGTCCCGCCGGTCAGCGTCGAAGAGTCGAGCCAGATCGCCGCGCCCGACGTGACGGCGAGCACGACGGCGATGGCGTAGGAGACGGGTCCAGCAAAACCGAGCGCGACCGCCGCCGCGGCCGCGAGCAAGGTCGCGAGCCGCACGACCGCCGGCCGGCCGATGCGGAGCGCCAGGCCGTTGCCGTAGAGGCTGAACAGCGTGCCGATCAGCGCCAGCGCGGTCGCCGTCATCGCGGGCGTCACCCAGCCCGTCGCGAAGTCGGGCGCCCGGGCGGCCAGATAGACCAGGAAGGCGACGATCCAGCCGCGGAGCACGCTCATCTCCCAGGTGTGGATGCAGTAGGTCACGGCATAGGCCATGGCCTGGCGGTTGCGCAGGACAGGCCGGAAGTCGAGCAGGGCGGCCGGCGGGCCCTCCGATTTCGGCGGCGGGACCGCCGGCGCGGCGAGGAGGACGACGGCGCAGGCGAAGGCGGCCGAAAGCCCGGCCATCAGGAAGGCGTTTTGCCAGCCGAACAGGTTGGCCGCGACGTCGCCGATGACGAAGGAGAGAGCGCCCGCGATGCCGAGGCCGGCGGCGTGCCAGGCGACGGCTCGCCGCATCAGGTCGGCGTCCACGCGGTCGGCCAGCAGCTTCAGGCCGGTCATGTAGACGCCGGCCCATCCGATCCCGGCGAGCGCACGGGCCGCCAGCGCGCTTTCGAACCCGTCGACCAGGGTGGCGAACGCGATGTGTCCGCCGGCGATCGCGGCCGCGCCGAAAAGGTAGACCCGCTTTGGATCGATCCGGTCGGTCAACGACACCAGCACCGGCGCCGTCGCCATGTAGGCGAAGTAGAAAGCGCCGGTGACCGCGCCGGCTTCCGCGGGACTGATCGCCCACAGGGCGCGCAGTTCCGGCAGCAGGGCGGCCCACATATAGGCGCCGACCTGCGCCGCGATCTGCGCAATGCAGACGATGAGGACGAGCCGGCGACTGGACATGTCGCGAATCTTGCCTGGATTCCGTAGCTTTCGTCCAATACTTCATTGCCTACCTCATAGCGCTTGTTCCGCGATTCGGGTGCTGCTACGAACAACGTCATGCCGAATCCGATCCTGATCGCGCCCTCGATCCTCGCCGCCGACTTCGCCGCTCTCGGGCAGGCGGTGCGTGAGGTGGACGCGGCGGGCGCCGATTGGATCCATCTCGACGTCATGGATGGCAACTTCGTGCCGAACATCAGCTTCGGACCCGCGGTCATCGGCGCGTTGCGCGGCGCCACCGCCAAGACCTTCGACGGCCACCTGATGATCGAGCCGGTCGACGCCTTCGTGCCGGAGTTCGTCGCCGCCGGCTGCGACCGGATCACGGTGCACCCGGAAGCGGGGCCGCATGTCCATCGCTCCCTCGGCCTGATCAAGGCGAGCGGCAAGCAGGCGGGCGTGGCGCTCAATCCCGGCACGCCAGTCGAGGCGATCGACAACCTGATCGACCTGGTCGATCTGGTGCTCGTCATGAGCGTCAATCCGGGCTTCGGCGGTCAGTCGTTCATCGAAAGCCAGCTTCAGAAGATCCGCGCCGTCCGCGAACGCATCGACGCGTCGGGCCGCGACATCCGCCTGCAGGTCGACGGCGGCGTTACGGCGGCGACCGCGGGCGCCATCGGCGCTGCCGGGGCGGACTGCCTCGTCGCCGGCACGGCGGTCTTCCGCGACGGGCCGGAGCACTACGCAAGAAATATCGAAACGATCCGCGCGGCGGCCGAAGCCGGTCGCGGCGCGAGGGCGGCCTGATGCCGGGGGCGTTCGCGCGGCGTCTCCCGCAGCGGTCGCCGCATCCCTGGATCGAAGCGCTGCAGTCCGCGCCGGATGCGCCGGACGAGCCGCGGGCGCGACTGAAGGACCCATGGCCCGGCGACGCCGTCCGCGCCGAGGCGCTCATCGCCAACGAAGCCGACCTGATGGCGGCGCTCGACCCCGATTCGCGCGACCCGGAACTCGTCCGCGACCATGTCCGCCGCGCCCGCGCCCAGGCGTTCGCTTGGCTGCGCGACCTGCGCTCGCTCGGCGGCGACGCCGCCCGGCGCGCCGCCCGGCGGGCGGTGACCGCATGGATCGAGACCAATCGTCGGTCGGACCAGATCGGCTGGCGGCCGGACGTCGTCGGCCAGCGACTGTCGGCCTGGATGGGCGCCTACGAATTCTTCGCGGCGAGCGCCGGCCCGAACTTCCGCAGCGAACTGATGGAGCAGACGGCGCTCCAGACCCAGTGGCTCCGCCGCCGCGCCGATTTGGCGCCGCCCGGCCCTGGCCGGTTCGCCGCGCTCGCCGGCCTCGCCGCCGGCGCCGCCGCGATCGGCGAGGCGGACGAAATCCTGCC
>DAINCG010000022.1:0-898 GCA_036732525.1 Pseudomonadota bacterium
AGCGGCGAACCCGCCGATCCCGCCGCCCGCGATCAGAATTGGCAGTTCGCTCATCGCCCGCCCCGGTATGTCCGTTTCTCCCCTGCCGGACAGAATAGCCGGCCCCGCGGGCGGCGGAAGCGCGCTCGTTGTCGCTGCGCTTCCGGCCGCCGCGGCCCTCGGCTACGCTTTCCGGAAACAAGCAAGTCGAGGGGAGTATCGCCGGATGCGCGGTCGCGACGTTTTCCTGCAAAGCCTGATCGCCCACGGGGCGACGCACATGTTCGGCAATCCGGGCACGACCGAGAGCCCGCTGCTGGACCACCTCGCCGACTATCCGGACATTCACTACACGGTCGCGCTCTACGAGGCCGTCGCCGTCGGAGCCGCCAGCTATTACGCCCAGGCGAGCGGCAAGCCCGCCGTCGCCAACCTGCATGTCGCCCCCGGCCTCGGCAACGCGGTCGGCATGATCTACAGCGCCATGCGGGCGAATGCGCCGGTCGTCGTGACCGCCGGGCAGCAGGACACGCGCATGCGCCTGATGGCGCCCGTGCTGGGGCATGACCTCGTCTCGATCGCGGCGCCGGTGACGAAGTGGGCCGTCCAGGTCGAGCGCGCGGACGAGATGGCGGACGTCATGCGCCGGGCCTTCAAGGTCGCCATGGACCCGCCGATGGGCCCCGTCTTCGTCGCGCTGCCGATCAACGTGATGGAGGAGGAGACAGCGAACGCCGCCGCCAATTCCGGTCCGCTCGCCAAGGCCGCGCTGCCCGATCCGGCGGCGGTCCGGGAAATCGCGGCCGCCCTCTCCGCGGCCAAGGCGCCTGTCATCGTCGCCGGCGACGACGTCGCGCGGGCCGGCGCCAACGGCGTGCTGCTTGAACTTGCCGAAACGCTTGGCGCGTCGGTCTGGACG
>DAINCG010000022.1:908-20496 GCA_036732525.1 Pseudomonadota bacterium
CCGATACGCGCCACCCGCTGATGCGCGGCGGCCTGCCGTTCGAGCCGGGGCCGATCCGGCAGGCGCTCGGCGACACGGACTGCGTGCTGCTGATCGGCGGCCCGTTCTTCGAGCCCGTCTGGTTCGAGGCGGGCCTGCCCTTCCCCGACGGCTGCAAGGTCTTCCAGATCGAGCAGGCGCCGGCGATGCTGGCGCGGAACTACACCCTGACCGGCGGCGCGGTGGGCGCGGCATTGCCGGCGCTCGTAGCGGTCAAGGCCGCCGTCGCGCCGCACGCGGAGACGGCCGCCCAGCGAACTGCCGCGCTCGGCGCCGCGAAGGCGGAGGCGGCGGAAGCGCAGGCGAGCCGCGTCAAGCGCGCGGAAGGCCGCCGGCCGATGGCGATGTCCGTCGCCATGGCCGCGATGGCCGAAGCCCTGCCGGAAAATGCGGTGCTGGTCGAGGAGGCGATCACGGCCAGCCTCGACTTTGCACGGAGCTTCGATCTCTCCGGCCCCGGCGACTACTATTCCGGGCGCGGCGGGGCGATCGGCCAGGGCCTCGCCGGCGCCATCGGCGTCGCGACGGCGAAGCCGGACGCGAAGGTCGTCTGCATATCGGGCGACGGGTCGGCGATGTACTCGATCCAGTCGCTTTGGACGGCCGCGCACCACAATCTGAATGTCGTCTTCGTCATCCTGTCGAACCGCGAATACCGCATCCTGAAGCACAACATCGACGTCTACAGGGGCCGCTTCGACGCCGACAGCAATCGCGGCTACACGCACATGGACCTTACAGGACCGGACCTGGGCTTCGTCCAGATGGCCGCCGGCATGGGCGTTCGGGCCGAACAGGTGACGGAGCCCGAGGCGCTCAAGGCGGCGCTGGCCCGCGCCTGCGCGGCGGACGGTCCCGCGCTGATCGACGTCGTGATCGAGGGCAAGGCGCGCTGAGGGGACCGGACCAGTGCCCGCCCGCCTCTTCCAGCCGCTCGACCTCCGCGGCCTGACGCTGCCCAACCGGATCGTCGTCGCGCCGATGACGCAGTTCTCCGCGCCGGACGGCGTGGCGGGCGACTGGCATTTCGTCCATCTCGGGCAATACGCGCTTTCCGGCGCGGCGCTGATCCTGACCGAATCCTGCTATGTCGCGCCGGACGCACGGAACGCGACATCCTGCCTTTCGATCTACAGCGACCGCCACGGCGAAGCGATCGGCCGCGTCGCGGGTTTCATCAGGGCGCATGGCAAAAGCGCGTTCGGCGTGCAGCTTTGCCATGCCGGCCGCAAGGCCTCCGCCAAGGCGCCCTGGGAGGGCGGCGGGCCGCGAGCGATCGCGGAAGGGGGCTATCAGGCCGTCGCGCCCTCCGCCGTTCCAGTGACGCCCGATTGGCCCACACCCCGGCCGCTCGGCGCGAACGAGATCGCCGAGGTCGTCGAGATGTTCGCCGCCGGCGCGCGGCGGGCCGACGCGGCCGGCGCCGATCTCATCGAGATCCACGGCGCCCACGGCTACCTCCTGCACCAGTTCATGTCGCCGCTCGCGAACCGTCGGACCGACCGCTATGGCGGCGTCCTCGCCAACCGCATCCGGATGCCGCTCGAAGTCTTCGAGGCGGTGCGCGCCGGCTTTCCTGCCGACAAGCCGGTCGGCATGCGGCTCTCGGCGACGGACTGGGCCGATGGCGGCTGGGACGTCCCGGACACCGTGCGGCTCTGCCGGGAGCTCGAGGCGCTCGGCTGCGACTATGTCCACATTTCGAGCGGCGGACTCGCGGCCGAGCAGCGGATCACGGCCGGTCCCGGCTATCAGGTCGGCTTCGCCGCCGCGGTGAAGGCCGCCGTGAAAATTCCTGTCGTCGCCGTCGGCCAGATTTCGGAGCCGATGCAGGCGGAATCGATCCTGATGTCCGGCCAGGCCGACATGGTGGCGCTCGCCCGCGCCATGCTGTTCGACCCGCGCTGGGTCTGGCGGGCGGCTTTCGAACTTGGCGAGGAGACGTTCTACCCGCAGCCATACCTGCGCGGCCATCCGTCGAAATGGGGCGCGCGCGGCATGCCGATCGCCGGCAATTACAGCTTCGAGACCCAGCCGAAGGGTTAGGAAAATCCGTCATGCGCGCCATTCGCCTCCGAACAGGCTGGCGAAGACGCGAGCGGGCGCCGCAAAGCCGTCTCCTCCGCTGCGGTCGGCTTCAAGCAGCGCCGCCGCCTTCTCTCAGCCGTACCGACGGAAATTCGGCTGTTCGCCCAGCATGAGCAAGGATCGCCTCAATTCGCGTGGCCTTTCGAAAAGCCCGGACCTTTCGGACGCCGCTGCCCGCAACGCGGCCTGAGAGGCCGCTTCGCGATGTCCGGGATAGGACGGTCACGGACCCAGCTTCAAACCACGCAGGGCTGCCGCTCCTCAAAATTAATGGGGCATTCACATCGGTAGACCCATTCCGATGCGGCAGCAGGCGGCTTTATCAGGACCTGCGAATCAATTGCACGCGCCGCGTTTGGAGGAGTTTTCTTAATGTCCCTGCTGAAATGGCGCGAGGTCGCGGCGGAGCACGCCGCGCTCGATCGATCCCAGGCGATCATCGAATTCGACATCGACGGAACGATCCGCCGGGCGAACAAGAACTTCCTTGACGCGATGGGCTATGAGCTCTCCGAGATCAAGGGCAAACACCACAGCATGTTCGTCGCGGCCGACGAGCGGGACGGTCAGGCCTACCGGCAGTTCTGGGAGGCCTTGCGCAAGGGCGAATTCCAGCGGGGCGAGTTCAAGCGCATCGGCAAGGGCGGCAAGGACGTCTGGATCGAAGCGTCCTACAACCCGGTGCTCGGCGCCGGCGGTTCCGCGGTGCGCGTCGTCAAGTATGCCACGGACGTTTCCGATCGGAAGGCGGTCTTCGCCGACCTGCAAGGCAAGGTCGACGCAATCGACCGGTCCCAGGCGGCGATCGAGTTCGATCTCGACGGCAAGATTCTGACTGCGAATGCGAATTTTCTGACTGTCATGGGCTACGCGCTCGACGAGGTCGTCGGCAAACACCACAGCATGTTCATTGAGCCCGCCGAGCGGGACAGCCAGGAGTATCGGGAGTTCTGGGCGGCGCTGAAGAGGGGCGAATACCGCGCCGCGCAGTACAAGCGCGTCGGCAAGGGCGGCAGGGCCGTCTGGATTGAGGGCTCCTACAATCCGGTCCTGGACCTGAACGGACGGCCGTGGAAGGTCGTGAAGTATGCGACGGATTTGACGGCGCGAAAGGAAGCGACCCTCGCGCTCGCGAGCGACTTTGAAACGAACGTCAAGGCGAAGGTGAACGCAGTCGCCGACGCCGCGGAGGCGATGCAGCAGGACGCGCGGACGCTAAGCGCAGGCTCCGACCAGGCGTCGCAGCAGACGACGGTCGTCTCTTCGGCGACCGAAGAGCTTGCGGCTTCGGTCCGCGAAATCTCCCGTCAGATGGCCGAGTCGACCCAGGTCGTCGAGCAGGCGGTCGCGGAGACCGAGCGGTCGGAGAGCATGGTCAAGACCCTGCTCGAGGCGGCCCAGAAGATCGGCGACGTCACCGAACTCATCGCCGAGATCGCCAATCAGACCAATCTCCTGGCGCTGAACGCGACGATCGAGGCCGCCCGGGCCGGCGACGCGGGCAAGGGCTTTGCGGTCGTTGCCTCCGAAGTGAAGGCGCTCGCGTCGCAGACCAGCAAGGCGACGGAGGAAATCGCCGATCAGATCCGCGGCATCCAGATCTCGAGCGAGGAAACGGCGAAGTCGATCGCGGAAGTCGGCGGCATCGTCGGCCGGATCAGCGAAATCGGCGTTTCGATTTCCAGCGCCGTCGAAGAGCAGTCGGCCGCGACGGCGGACGTCTCGCACAGCATCACCAGCGTCGCTGAGACGTCCGAGTCGACCAACCGGTCCGCCGGCAGCGTTCTCGGCCGCGCACAGCAGCTTTCGGGCGACGCCGAGGATCTGGAAAGCCGGGTCGACCAGTTCCTGAAGACCGTCCGCGCGATGTAGCGCGCGCGACGCGGCGCTCGTCGGCGGCTACGGCTTCGGGCGCCAGGCGACGGCTTGGACCGCGGTTTCGGGAGCCAGCACAAAATTTCGCTCTCGCGCGATCGCCGCCGCCATGTGCTTCCGACCGTTGCCGACATGGGCTTTGACCGCGGCGACGGCCGCATTTTCGTTACGGTCGGCGAGCGCAGCTAGAATCGAGCGGTTCTCCGCACAGATTTCGACCGCCCGCTCCGCGTAGGCGCGGATCAGCATAGCGCCGATCATGCGGACCCGGTCGCGGATCGGCGCCAGGACGCGCCGCAGCACATCATTGTCCGCCGCCAGGATGATGGCTTCGTGGAAACGCCGCGTCTGATCCAAGAATTCCGCCGCGTCGCCTTGGGCGGACGCCTCGGCCGCGTCGAGGACGGCGGCGAGGTCCGTCAGGTCTGCCGCGGCGAGGCGGGGCATCGCCTCCAGCGTCGCCTGCGTCTCCAGATACGCGCGAACCCGGTAAAGCTCGTCGATCTCCTTCACGGTCATCGGACGGACGACATAGCCGCCGGCCGGATCGTGCGCGACCAGCCCTTCCTTCTCCAACTGCCCGAGCGCCTCGCGGACCGGCGTGCGGCTGACGCCGAGGCGCGCCGCGGCTTCAAGCGCGCCGATCCGTTCGCCCGGCTGGATCTCCAGCCTGAGGATTGCTTCCTTCAATTCGGCATAGCAGCGCTGCTGCGAGCTGATCGAGCTTGCCTCTTGTTTTCCTTGTGCATTCATGCTGCATTCATTGCGCATGCAACAGGCCGGCTGTCAATTCCAATCATGACCGGCGAACGGCCAGGAGGACGCGAAAGCGCCATGCGCGATCAGCAGCGAGATCTGGAATTCGGTTGGTTCATCCCGACCCGCGGCGACACGCTCGACTACAACGTCCCGCAGGAACGGCCGCCCTCGCCCGAGATGTTCGAAAAGGTCGTGGTCGCGGCGGAGAACAACGGCTTCGAATACATCCTGCTGCCGGTCGCCGCCGCCTGCTGGGACGCCTGGATGTCGAGCGCGTTCCTGATCGGCAAGACGAAGTCGATCAAGATGCTGGTCGCCGCCCGGCCCGCCTACATCAATCCGGTGCTGCTGGCGAAAATCATCGCCACCTACGACCAGATGAGCAAAGGCCGCATCTGCATCAACCTGATCGCCGGCCAGAACGAGGTCGAGAACGTGGCGGAGGGCGTCGGCCTCAAGAAGGAAGATCGCTACGACGTGATGGAAGAGGAAGTGCAGATCTGCAAGGCGCTCTGGGACGCGGGCGCCAACGGCAAGATCGACTATGACGGCAAGCACTACCAGCTGAAGCAGGCGCATATCGGCCCGCCGATCTACCAGAAGCCCTATCCGAAGTTCTATCTGGGCGGCGGGTCGGAGCAGGCGTCCGAACTATCCGCCCGGCATTCGGACGTGCATCTCTTCTGGGGCGATACGGTCGAGCGCATCGAAGAGAACATCGCCGACATCCGCGCCCGCGCCGCCCGCTATGGCCGCGCCGACGAGATCGGCTTCGGCATGCGCCTCCAGATCATCTGCCGCGAGACGGAGGCCGAGGCCTGGGAGGTGGCGGAAGGCCTCGTCCGCAACGTCACGGACGCCTTCAAGGAAGAGGTGCGCGTCATGTACGCGAACTCCGCCGCGAACCAGCGCGTGCGGCAACTGCACGACGAATACGGCAAGAAGATCGGCAAGCACCTCTGGACCGGCCTGACGCAGGCGCGGCCAGGGGCCGGCATCGTCATCGTCGGCACGCCCGAGCAATGCGCCGAGACGTTGCAGGGCTATATCGACGTCGGCTGCCATTCCTTCTGCCTCTCCGGCTACTACCACGACGACGAAGCCGTCCGCTTCGGCCAATGGGTCCGGCCGATCCTCGAAGCCCGCAATCCGGGGCGCATGAAGCCGCTCGCCCCGCCCGAGGCTACCTCTCCGGCCCAAGCGCGCGCTGGCTGATGGGCGGGTCGGACCAGCGGACGCCGCCCGATTGGTTGCTTTCGGCCTGGCGCATGAACTCAAGCCGGGCGAGTTGGTCGCGGTGGACCTCGTCCGGGCCGTCGGCCAGGCGCAACAGGCGGGTCGTGGCGTAGGCGGAGGCGAGGCCGAAGTCGTTGCCGGTGCCGCCGCCGCCGAAAGCCTGGATCGCCCAGTCGACGATCTGGCCCGCCATGTTCGGAACCGCGACCTTGATCATGGCGATCTCGGCGCGCGCTTCCTTGTTGCCGACCGTGTCCATCATGTGCGCCGTACGCAACGTAAGAAGTCGCGCCTGCTCGATCATGATGCGCGCCTCCGCCACACGCTGTCGGGTGATCGACTGCTCGGAGACGGGCTTGCCGAAGGCGACGCGCTCCTCGGTGCGCAGGCACATCTTGGCGAGCGTGCGTTCGGCGAGGCCGATCAGCCGCATGCAGTGGTGGATGCGGCCGGGACCGAGGCGACCTTGCGCGATCTCGAAGCCGCGCCCCTCCCCCAGCAGCATATTCGACGCCGGCACGCGCACGTTCTCGAACAGCACTTCGGACGCCCGGTCCGGCACGCCGTAGAAGCCGAAGACCGGCAGGGACCGCAGCACGGTGACGCCGGGCGTGTCCTTCGGCACCAGGATCATCGACTGCTGGCGGTAGGTCGGCGCCTCGGGGTCGGTCTTCCCCATGAAGATGATGATCTTGCAGCGCGGGTCGGTCGCGTTGGTCGTGTACCATTTCCGGCCGTTGATGACGTAGTCGTCGCCGTCGCGCCGAATCGAGCTTTCGATGTTCCGGGCGTCGGACGAGGCGACGTCGGGCTCCGTCATCGCGAAGGCGGAACGGATTTCGCCGGCCAAGAGCGGCGTCAGCCAGCGCGCCTTCTGCTCCGCCGTGCCATAGCGGACCAGCACCTCCATGTTGCCGGTGTCGGGCGCGGAGCAATTGAAGATCTCCGGCGCCAGGTGCGAGCGCCCCATGATCTCGCAGAGCGGCGCGTATTCGAGGTTCGAGAGCCCGGCGCCCATGTCGCTGTCCGGCAGGAACAGATTCCAAAGGCCAGCTTCGCGGGCCAGCGGCTTCAGTTCCTCCACGACCGGCTGCACGGCCCAGGGGCCGAGGTCTTCCGACTCGCGGTAGTAGCGGCTCTCGTTGGGGTAGATATGCGCTTCCATGAACTGGAGGAGCATCTCCTCGAGCTCGAGCGTCCGCGCCGATTTCTCCGGGATCATCCTGCCTGCCCTTCCCCTAGTTGCGCGGCGACAGGCGCCAGTGGAGCGCGTCGCCCTTGTCGTCGAAGTCCAGGTTCATGAACATCCGGTGCGAGGCGATCGCGCCGCGCCAGAGTTCGATCCAGCAGGCCAGCATGTCGGCGCGGTCCTGACCGTCCATGTCGCGCACGATGCGGAGGCCGCTTTGGCGGACGGTCGCCGCCTGCCCGCCGTCCGCCGTCGCAACTTGGACCGCGTCGCCCATGCCCTCCATTACGAGACCCAGGAACCGCGCGGCTTCCGCGACGTCGCCGTCCTCGCAGCCGAGCGCATCCGCCATCGCCTTGTAGTTCTGGAGGCCGGTCAGCCGGCCAGCGCGCTTGCCGATTTCGACGGCGCGTTCCCGGCCAATCACGCCCGAGAGCTCGCGGATGCCGTTCCGGCAATATTCCATGGCGTAGTTCCGCGCCGCCTTGGCGAGGCGCTCGGCGCTCCAGTGCTCGTCCGGCGGCGCGGGCTGCTGGGCGGGATCAAAGGGCGGCGGCGTCTCGTCCGGCGCGAATTGCAGCCGCTCTTCGGGCGCCAAGTCGTGGTCGAATTCCTTGAAATAGCCGCAGAGCCCAAACTGGCCGGTCAGGTCTTCCGACACGCAGACGTAGCCCAGGCGGGGGTTCTGCAGCGAGACGCCGTTCTGCGCGTACCAGCCCCTGAGGAAACCGCGGCTCGCCTCCACCGGCACGCCGCAGATCGCCGGGCCGTCATACATCCAGCGGGGATAGCGGAAGCGGACCCAGGCCTTCCTGTCCGACTCCTCCATATATTCGACCCGGACGCCGCCGACGCCGTTGGAGAGGACGTGGTACTTCGCGCAGGCGACGGCATGGGGGAGGCCGCTTAGCCCGAGCTTCTCGAAGCTCGACAGGAACTTGGCCTCGTGCTGGCGCCGGAACAGCCGGAACATCCATTCGCCGACGACCTCGCGGCCTTCTTCCATCGAGACCATGAGCTGCAGGCCCAGCAGATATTGGTGATGCAGCCGCGCCTGGGCTTCGATCGCCGTAAAGGCGTTGGGCATGATGAACTATTCCATCTGCGAGGCAGAAGACGTAGGCGCGCGAGCGGGCGGCCAGGATGCGGCCGCCCGCTCAGACTCACGCCTTGCTCAGGTGATCGACCAGCTTCAGCACGTCCTCCGCTTCGGTCCGCGCCAGCGGGCCGTCGCTGTAGGAAAGCTGCATGATCGTGTTCTTCGGGTTCAGCAGAAACTCCGCCGGCTGCGCGAACTCGCGTTTCGCCTGCCAGTAGCCGCCCAGGCTCTCGATCATCGCCCGATCGACGCCGAAGCCGACCGGGAATCCGGACTTCTCCGCCATCTCGGCCGCCTTGTCTTGGCCATCCGAACTTGCGGCGACGAGGCTGATGTTCCTGCTTTCAAGTTCGTCTCGGATCGCTCTGAAGCCGTCCAACTGACGTCGACAGAACGGTCACCAGATGCCCCGGAAGAAGATGATCATCTTCCAGCCGTCGCCCATGTCGTCGGGCAGGCGCATGGCGCTGCCGTCGGACAGGCTGACGACCGTAGCGGGGAAGGTCTGCCCCGCCGCCAACCTCTCTGTCATAGCCGATCTCCAAGTCTTCGGAATGAAGCGTCCGAAGCCTATTGAACCGACGACCGCCGATCAACGCGCGTCGGCCTTCGATCCTTGCCGCGATGCGAGGACGATCCGCCGGACCGCCTCGACCGTGACGCCGGCTCGCACGCGCAGCTCCGCGTCCGAGGCGCTGCTGACCGTATGGTCGATGACGGCGAACGCATAGCCGGGCGCGCCAAGCGCCTTGCTTATCAGGTCGGCCGCGCTGACGAAGTTGCGCGTCATCACGGCGACGGCCGGAACGCCGAGGCGTTCGGAAACAATCGCGTCATGCAAACTGCACGACGAGCAACTGCCTCAGTCGCCGAGGCCGGTGACGGCGGCGTCCCAACCGGCCGCCTCTGCCATGATGGCCGCGTCGGCCGGCGCGCTGTAGTTGGATTTGACGCGGTGGACCACCGCCGCGACGCCAAGCTCGGTCCGCAGCATCTCGTCCAGGTGGCGGAAGAAGCCGCGCGTGCCTTCCTTGCCGTTCGAGATGAAGCCGACCGTCTTGCCGGCAAGGTCGGCGAGCCGCGGGGCGAGCGCGGCGGCCTCAGCCTCCGTCTCGCTGGTCGGGTCGAGTACTCGGTATTTCATTCAGCCGCGCTCCTTTCAGGCGGTTCGCAATCGAGGCAGACGCCGACGGCGGCCGTGGCCGCGTGGCTCTTGTGCCCGAGCCACGGCGGCATGACCGCGCCGAAGCCGCCCGCCGGGCCGCCCGCGGCGATGACCAGCAGATGGTCCGGCGACGGCAGCGCCGCATACTCGACGTCGCCCTTGTTGCGGACGACGCGGCCCTTGCCGACGTCGGCCCAGGCTCTGCGGCGGATGCGCGCGCGTTCGAAGATGAACCGCGCAACATCGTCCTTGCTCCAGCTGGCCGCCTCCAGGTGCATGCGGTGCTGGGGCGGGACGACGATCGCGTAGTTGCCGGGCCAGATCGAGTAGTGGGTCATGTTCGCCCGCATTTCCGCGGCGTAGGTCTCCAGGATCTCCTCAGGGACGGTCGTCCATTCGTTCATGACCTGGCGCGGACCGCTCGCCGCCATCGCGGTGACCGCGGAGGCGCCGGCCGGGACGTCTCTCTGCTGCGCGAGCGGCGTCCAGCGCGTGTTCTCCTCGTCCTCGGCGACGCAGAAACTGAACTTGCCCGGATGTCCCAGCGTCGACCGGTCAATGTCGCCCGGCCGAACGTCGAGGATATTGATCAGCCCGAGACGGATCGCCCGGCCGATCGCCGTCGTCGCCCGGTCGCTGCCGGCGAGGACATTGAAGGTGGCGGACGCGCCGAGCTCCAGCCGGATCGAACCGTTCAGAACCAGCAGCACCGCGCAGCCGCCCGTGCTGGCGGTGGCGCCATGCAGCAGAAACTGTTCTTGCAGCATCGCCGACCAAGCCGTTGCGACAACGGGAAAATGCATCGGCAGGCAGCCCGCCATCACGGCGTTGACCGCGATCTTCTCCGCCGTAATCACGCGGCCGCGGACGGGCTCCACGCCGATCAACTGGTCCGGCGGCATCATCGCCCACTCGAGGCAGGCGCCGACGGCGTCGGGCGTCGGCGGGACGATCGGCAGGCCGTCCGTCCAACCCCGGCTATGGTAGAGCTCCTGGACGTCGAAAATGTCGCCGGCGTCCAGTTCGCGAGAGGCGAGCTTCATCGTCCTGGCCTTTCCGTCACGGCGAATGCGCCTGACGTTAGGACCGGCCGGACATAATTTCTAATGCTATTATTTTCGCCTTTCATGTTTTGAAGTTATGGAAATGTCCAATATGAACCCGCGCCAGATCGAGGCGTTTCGCGCCGTGGCCCGCATCGGCGCCGTGACCGGCGCGGCCGAACAGCTGCACATCTCCCAACCGGCGGTCAGCCGATTGATCGCCAACCTGGAAAGTCGGACGGGGCTGGAGCTGTTTGCGCGCCGCAAGGGTCGTCTGCGCCTGACGCCCGAAGGCGAGGCCTTCCTTCGGGAGGTCGACCGGCATTTCAAGGGTCTCGACGCCCTGGCCGAGGCGGCGCATCGCATCGCCGAGCACGGTCCAGCGAACCTGCGCATTCTGGGATTTCCGTCGATCACCAACGGCGTCCTGCCGCAGGCGATCGCCCGCCACCTGACCCGCCATCCCGACGTCCAGATCTCGCTCGACACGGACACGACCGACCGGATCGCGCCACAGGTCGCGGCGTCGCAATACGATCTGGGTTTCGCCGCCGGCGGGGCGCCCGAAGGCCTTGCCGTTCATGCGCGGGTTATCGCCTCCCGGCCCTGGGCCTGCGTCGTGCCCCGCGGCCACGCCTTGACCGGGCGCGACAGCATCCATGCCGCGGACCTCGCCGGCGAAGCGCTCGTCGGGTTTTCGCCGTCCATGAGCCTCAGGCAGGCCGTCGACAGGCTGCTCGCCGACGCCGACGTCAGCCCGTCCTACCGCGTCGCCGCCCAGACGATCGAGAGCATGTGCGCTCTAGTCGCCGAAGGGTGCGGCATCGCCGTCGTGCATCCTTACGCCACCCACATCGCCCATGTGTTCGGCCTCGGAACGACCGTCATAGCCGACGCGGACAGGCTCGACCTGATCGCGCTGACGTCGGAGCCGCCCTTCAGGCCCCGGATCGTCGACGAGCTGATCGACGATGCGGCGGCGATCCTGCAGGCGCAACGCGCCTAATAGTCTTCCAGGAGCGAGCCGAAACCGCTGACGCGATCTTCGATGCCGTTCATGCGGAGCGCGTGCCAGTACGTGGCCGTGTTGATGGCGAGCACCGGCTTGTCCAGCCAGAACTCCGCCATCGGCGCGATCCGGGCGAAGGCGAGGTTGGTGCCGACCTGAAGGATCGCTTCGACCTGGGGATCGTTCACGCGGTTGACGGCGTCGCGCAGCGTCTTCGCATCGACATGGGCGATGGCGGTCGGGCTCGGGCACTTCAGGCCTTCGACGGCCAGAATCTCGAAGCCGCAGTCGCCGAAGAACTTGCGCACCTCGTTGTCGCCGACCGGCATGTAGGGCGTCACGACCGCGATCCGCTTGATGTCGCCATAGCGGCGGAGCGCGGCCTGGGAGGCGTCCGAGCCCATGGCGACCGGCAGGCCCGCCGCCCGCTCGGTCAGCTTCGCCTTGAGTTCGAGCGAGCCTTCGAGGCCGCCCCAGAACGTCTCCGACGACATGCCCATGACGATCGCGCCGGGCCGGGCGGTCATCACCCGGTCGACCGCCTGCATCAGTTCTCCCCGGATGCGAACCATCAGCGCCTCGAAGTCCGCGTCGGATCCCAGGGGATCGTCCGGAATGTGGATGCGGCCGAAATGATTGGTAACGCCATGGGGCGCCATCCAGCCGAACTCCGGCTGCACGACGGTGTTGGTCGACGGCGCGACGACGCCGAACTTCATCCGGTAGCCGAGAGCGTCAGGCATAGTTTTTGAATTCCTTCAAGAATTCCGCAGCGTCAGAGACTGAGATCGGAATGGCTGCCGATGCGAGCCAGCCGTAGCGTCTGAGCGTCGGGCTTGCTGTAGATCAACACCACGTCCGGCCGCACGTGGCAATCGCGGTAGCCGGACCAGTCGCTCCCGAGCGCATGGTCGCGATGCCGGGCTTCGAGCGGCGCGTCCGCCGCGAGCAGTCGAATGATCGCACGCATCTCCGTCTCGATCGCGGCGCCGTGCTGTCGCCGAAGCAGTCGTTTCCGGTCGCGTCGGAACGCGGACGAGATCTCAATCGTCCGCATCTAGAAAATCAAACAACGCATCCGGATCGTTGAATTTTTTGCCCTTCCCAGCATCCAATTCCCGCATCGCCGCGATCGTCTCCTCGTTGGGCGCGAGCGGCGCGAACGGCAGTTCCTTTGTATGCGCGACGCGGACCAGCAGCATGCGGACGGCATCGGAGACGGTGAGGCCCATGGCGGCCAGGACGGCGGCGGCCTCTTCCTTGATTTCTCCGCTGATGCGGGCGCGGACGACGGCGTTCTCGGCCATGACGACCTCCTCAATGTCTGGGCCACAATGTAGCCCATATGCGCCACACTTCAAGTATCTGCAGCTTACGATCCGGGGACGACGCCGGCCGGCAAGTCTTTGATGTACGCCGCAATCGCGCCGGGCGTTGTCAGCCAGACCCGGTCCCCCGCCTGGTCGACGATGTGCCGGAGCGCGCGCCGGAGATGCTTCAGGCGGTAGGGCTGTCCGACCAGGTAAGTGTGCAGCGCGATTCCCATCACCAGCGGCTGATGGCGCGACTGCTCCAGCATCTCGTCGAAATTGTCGACGATCATGTCGGCGAACTCCGCCGCGCCGGTCTGGCGCGCGACGATCGCCGGGATGTCGTTGAGTTCCTGCGGATAGGGCACGGAGAGGATGCGGCCGCCGGAGCGGGTGCGGAACCAGACCGGCTGGTCGTCATGATGCCAGTCGAGCAGATAGCCGAACCCCGCCTCCTCCAGGAGATCGGGCGTGACGCGGCTTTCCGAAATCCAGGGGCCGAGCCAGCCGGCGGGCGGCGCCCCCTCCTCCGCGGCGATCCGGCGGGCGCAGTCGCGGATCAGCGCCGCCTCCTCCGCCTCCGGCATGTCGCCCTGACGTTCGGAATTCGTGCCCCCGTGGCCGACGACCTCGACGCCGCGGGCGCGGAAGGCCGCCATCGCCTGGGGCGCGTAGTCGTACATCGCCGTGTTCGGCAGCAGCGCCACGGGCAGCTTCAGGTCATCGAAGAGATTGAGCATCCGCCAGACGCCGATGCGGTTGCCATAATCCCGCCAGGCGTAGTTCAGAACGTCCGGCTCCGGCGTCGGCGGCGCGAGCTTGGCGCCCAGGCCCTCGCCGAACGCGAAATGCTCCAGATTGAGCGCGACATAGACGGCGAGGCGACGTCCGTCAGGCCAGGAATAGTCCGCCCGTTCCGGCAGCGGCGCATAGTCGTAACGGCCATGGCTCGGGAGGTCGTCGGCATAGGCCATGGGCGCACATGCTCCGGGCGGCGGTCAGATGTCCAGGTTCTCCGCGAAACGCGCGTTCTCCTGGATGAAGGCGAGACGGGTTTCGGGGCGCTTGCCCATCAGGCGGTCGACGAGGTCGCGGGATGGGCGGCGGGCCTCGAGGCCGATCGCCGCCTCGCCGTCCTCGTCCGTCAGCGTCACCTGAAGCAGGGTGCGCTTGTCCGGCGCCATCGTCGTGTCGCGCAACTGTGCCGGCGGCATTTCGCCAAGGCCCTTGAAGCGGCTGACGTCGATCTTGCGCTTGCCCTTGAACGCTGTCGCCAGCAACTCCTCCCGGTGGGCGTCGTCGCGGGCATAGTGGGTCTCGCCGCCGGCCGAGAGCCGGTAGAGCGGCGGCTGAGCCAGAAAAAGCGCGCCCCGCTCAATAAGTTCCGGCATTTCCTGGAAGAAGAATGTCATCAGAAGCGAGGCGATGTGGGCGCCGTCGACGTCCGCATCCGTCATGATGACGATGCGCTCATAGCGCAGCTTGTCGTGGTCGTAGGCCTTGCCGGGCGAGACGCCCAAGGCGAGCAGGATGTCCTGGACTTCCTGGTTGGCGCGCATCTTGTCGGCGGTGGCGTTGGCGACGTTCAGGATCTTGCCCCGAAGCGGCAGGATCGCCTGGGTTTTCCGGTCGCGGGCCTGTTTGGCGGAGCCGCCGGCGCTGTCGCCCTCGACCAGGAACAGCTCGCAGCCTTCCGGGCCGGGGTTCGAGCAGTCGGAGAGCTTGCCCGGCAGGCGGAGCTTCCGGCTGGTCGCGGTCTTGCGCTTGACCTCGCGCTCCGCCCGCCGACGGAGGCGCTCCTCCGCCCGCTCGATGACGTGCTCCAAGAGGGCGTCGGCGTTGGCGGGATTGGCGGCGAGCCAGCTGTCGAAGCGATCCTTGATCGCCGCCTCGACGGCGCGCTGCGCCTCCGGCGTCTCCAGTCGTTCCTTGGTCTGGCCCTGGAATTGCGGGTCGCGGATGAAGCAGGAGAGCATCAGGGCCGAGGCGCCGATGACGTCGTCGCCGGTGATCTGCGCCGCCTTCTTGACCGCCTTGAGGTCGCCATACCCCTTGAGGCCGCGCAGCACGGCCGCGCGGAAGCCCGCCTCGTGGCTGCCGCCGAGCGGCGTGGGAATGGTGTTGCAGTAGGTGTGGGCGAATCCGTCGTCGCCGTCCGTCGGCCAGGCGAGCGCCCATTCCGCGCGGCCGCCCCCCGAAAGCTCCGCATCGCCCGCGAAGGGCAGGTCCGTCGCCGTCGGCCGCGCGCCGAGGCTGGCCGAGAGGAAGTCGAGCAGGCCGCCCGGAAACTGCAGCTCCGCGTCCGCTGGCGTCTCGTCGCCTTCCCGCAGCATCGCCGGATCGCATTTCCAGCGGATCTTCACGCCTTTGAAGAGATAGGCCTTCGAACGCGCCATCCGGTAGAGCCGGTTCGGGCTGAAGCGCTGCCGGTCGCCGAAGATTTCGGGATCGGGCCGGAAGCGGATCAGCGTGCCGCGCCGGTTGGGGGCCGCCCCCGCCTTCTCCAGCCGGGTCAGGGGAACGCCCCTGGCGTAGCTCTGCCGCCAGAGCTGCTTGTCGCGCGCGACCTCGACGACCAGGCTTTCGGCAAGCGCGTTCACGACCGACATGCCGACGCCATGCAGGCCGCCCGACGTGGCGTAGGCCTTACCGGAGAACTTGCCGCCCGAGTGCAGCGTCGTCAGGATCACCTCGAGCGCGGAGAGCTTCGGGAACTTGGGATGCGGGTCGATCGGCACGCCCCGGCCGTTGTCGCGGATCTGCAGGCTGCCGTCTTCCAGCAGCTCCATCTCGATCAGCGATGCGTGGCCGGCCACGGCCTCGTCCATCGCGTTGTCGAGAATTTCGGCGGCGAGGTGATGGAAGGCGCGCTCGTCGGCGCCGCCGATGTACATGCCGGGCCTGCGGCGGACCGCCTCCAGGCCTTCCAGCACTTCGATGTCGGCGGCCGTATAGCCGTTGGACGCGGCGGATTCGGCAAAGAGATCGCTCATGGAGTCCCTATAGGAGGAACCGGAACGGATCGCAAACGCTCTCTCGGCGTTTATCCCATGGGGATCACGCCATTCTTGGTTAGAATGCCGAAAAACGCGATCAGGAGGAGGCGTCATATGCAATGGATTGGGGGACTGGCGATCGCGCTCGCGCCCGCCCTGGCCTTCGCCGGCGAGGCGGATGTGCTGAAGGCGACGGCGCGGCAGTCGAGCGACGGCGCCTGGACCGTCTCGGCGACGGTGCGCCACGACGATACCGGCTGGGACCACTACGCGGACGCGTTTCAGGTGCTGACGCCGGAGGGGCGCGAGCTCGGCATCCGCGTGCTGCTGCACCCGCACGAGACGGAACAGCCGTTCACGCGCTCGCTGTCCGGCATCGCCATTCCGAAAGACGTCGACGAAATTGTCGTCCGGGCGCGCGACAAGGTGCACGGCTATGGCGGCAAGGAGGCCCGCGTCAAACTCCCGCGCTGAGGTCGCCACGCGCCGGCGCCGCTGCTAGATTTTCGCCCGACCGAACACCGAAGGAAGGACACGAGCCCGCCATGGCCGACTTCAAATATCTGCACACCATGATCCGCGTGAAGGACCTGGACAAATCGCTCGACTTCTACACGCGCCTCCTCGGCATGAAGGAACTGCGCAAGAAGGACTTTCCGACCGGCGACTTCACGCTCGCCTTCGTCGGTTACGGCGACGAGGCGAACAACACCGTGATCGAACTGACCCACAACTGGGGCCAGAAGGAGGATTACGACCTCGGCAACGGGTTCGGCCATTTGGCGCTCGGCGTCCGCGACATCTACGCGACCTGCGAGACCTTGGAGAAGGAAGGCGTCAAGATTCCGCGCCCGCCGGGGCCGATGAAGCACGGCGGCAGCGTGATCGCCTTCATCGAGGATCCGGACGGCTACAAGATCGAGCTGATCGAAAAGAAGGATATGTGATCCCGCGCGCCCGCCGGCCGGGGCCGCCTACCCCGCGCCGGCGAGGTGCGTGAACAGGATGTGCGTCCCGACGGCGATGAGGCCGAGGCCGCCCGCGGCTTCCGCGCGCCGACCGACGCGTGCGCCGAGTATGCCGCCAAAGCGGAGGCCGGCGAGCGCCATCGCGGCGCTGATGAGGCCGATCGCCGCCGCCATGCCCCAGATCTCCTGACCGGTCAGCGCCAGCGTGACGCCGACCACGGCGCCGTCGACGCTGGCGCCGATGGCGGCGCAGGCGGCGGCGGCCAGGCTGGGGCCGCGGCCGGGCGCGGCGACGTCCGCCGGCGCGCGGCTTCGCCATATCAGCCGCAGGCCCAGCGCCGATAGCAGCCCGAACGCGATCCAATGGTCGACCGCCGCAAGCCCGGCGGCGAAATGCGCGCCGAGCAGAAAGCCCGCGATCGGCGCCAAGGCTTCGGCCGCGCCGAATCCCAGCGCGATTCGCGCCCTGTGGCCCGCCGACAGATCGGGATAGCTGGCGCCCTTCGCCACGGCGGCCGCAAAGCCGTCGAGCGACAGGCTGAACGCCAACGCCATCGTCTGGATCATGAGCAGCAGTTCCGGCAGGTCCGTCGAACGAATCTGCCCGAACCATATCCGAAAATACCTAAAAGTCAATAAATACAATGCGTTATTAGACGAGCGTCAACAACTATGACGAAGCTTCATTTCGACGCCGGGGCGCGATCGCCATGTCCGCGGCGCGTGCATTGCGCCCGCGCGGCAACCGGCGATACTTGGCCACGCGCGCGCCAGACCGCGCCGCACGTCGAAAGAACGCGCTTTCCTGCATGACCACGGCCGCCGCTCACGCCCCGCCCGCCTTGCGGTTCACGCCCGCCGAGCGCTGGCTCGCCACGACCGCGGCGCTGGCGGCGTTCTTCACCTCGATCTTCACCGGAACCATGGGGAAAGTCGCCATCCCGAACGTGATGGGCGCGTTCGGCGTCGGCCAGACCCAGGCGCAGTTCCTCTCTTCCACTTTCCTCGCGATGAACACCACCGGGCTGCTGGCGAGTTCCTGGGTGATCGGCCGCATGGGCCAGCGGGCGGCGTTCGTGCTGACCATGCTGCTGTTCGCGGCGGGCGGGCTCGTCTGTTTCACGGCGCCGACGCTCGAAGTGCTGATCATGGGCCGCGTCGCCCAGGGCTTCGCCGCCGGCATCCTGCAGCCGCTGGTCATGCTGGTGCTGTTCCAAGTCTTCCCGCCGGAACGCCGAGGCCTCGCCATGGGCATGTTCAGCATGGGCGTCACGGTGGCGCTCGGCCTCGGCCCTTCGCTCGGCGGCATCACGATCGACGCGTTCAGCTGGCGCGCGATCTTCCTGGCCCCGATCCCCGCCTGCATGTTCGCGATCATGCTCGGCCTGCTCTTCCTGCCGCCAGAGGACCAGCGCGTTCCGGTCGGCAGATTCGACATCCTGGGTTTCGGCCTGATCAACGCGACCGTGTTCTGCTGGTTCACCATGCTGGGCAACGGCCAGCGGTGGGGCTGGGACTCGAACGGCGTGCTGGCGCTCGCCGCCGCCGCCGCGTGCGGGGCGGTCGCCTTCGTGCTGTCGCAACGCCGGTCGGGCGCGACGCTGCTCGACCTCGGGCTGTTTCGGAAATTCCAGTTCTCGACCGCGCTCGCCATCGCGTTTCTGTTCGGCTTCGGCAATTTCGCGACCGTCTACGCCTTCCCGATCTTCGGCCAGATCGTGCAGGGCTTCACGCCGACGGTCGCGGGCTCGATGCTGCTGCCGGGCAGTCTGTTCGCGGCGCTCGTGCTGCCGCTCACCGGACGGTTCTCGGACTTCGCGCCGGCGCCCGTCGCCATGGCGATCGGACTTGTCATCATCGCGGCCAGCGTCGCGATGCTCGCCGGCGCCGATGCAAACACGGTCTTCTGGTATGTCGCGATCTCCCTGCTGCTCGGCCGCGTCGGCTCCGCTTTCGTGTCGCCCGCGGTCAATTCGACCGCCGTCGGCGCGCTGACCATGCAGGAGATGCGGCGGCGGCGTCGCGAATCTGGCGCTGATGCTCGGCGGCTCGACGGGCATCAGCGTCTTCGTCGTGCTCCTCGAACAGCGCATCGAGTTTCACGCCACCAACCTCGGCGCGACGCAGACGGCCGCCAATTCCGCCACCATGGAGATGCTGGGCCAGGTCAGCGGCCGGCTGGCGACGGCCGGCCTGCCGGACGTGCAGCAGTACGGCGCCGCGATGAACTATCTCGGCCAGATGGTCACCGCCCAGGCGAACATGCTGGGCTTCCAGGACGGCTTCGTCTTCCTGGCGATGATGGCGCTGGCGCCGCTGCTGCCGGCCGCTCTCCTATTGCGGAAAGTCCGCTAGCCGAAAGCCGCGCGCGGCCATAGAGTCCCGGGAAAATCGCCAGACTGCCCGGGAGGCCCCGCCATGACCGCCGCCGTAACGCTTCGCCTGAACCCCGACGACAATGTCGTCGTCGCCCGCGTCGACCTGGCGCCTGGCGCGCCGGCCGAAGGCAATGTGGTCGCCAATGACCACGTTCCGGCCGGCCACAAGGTCGCGACTCAGCCGATCGCAAAGGGTGAGCCGGTCCGAAAATACAACCAGATCATCGGCTTCGCTTCGATCGACATCAATCCGGGCGACCATGTCCATGTCCAGAACTGCGCCATGGCCGATTTCGAGCGCGACTACGCCATCGGCAGCGAAGTCAAGCCGATCGACTATGTGCCGGCCGCCGAGCAGGCGACGTTCCAGGGCTTCCGCCGGAAAAGCGGCCGGATCGGCACCCGGAACTACATCGGCGTGCTGACCAGCGTGA
>DAINCG010000023.1:0-2193 GCA_036732525.1 Pseudomonadota bacterium
AGCGGGGCGGCCATTGCGGCGACGCCGGGCTTCGCCACGCCGATGCGGCGGTCGTCGACCTCATATTCGATCTCGCCGAGCCCGGTCTCGTCGAGCAGCTTGGCGAGTGTGCGCACGGCGTCCTCGTCGATCTTGAAGCCGCTCATCCCCGGTCCCCCAATTCCATGCCGGCCTGCCCAAGGATGCGGCAGGCGCCGATTCGTCAAGTTTTCAGTCTGCAATGCGCGCGGGTGATAGCGGATCGCTGAACCGGCCGCAAACAGGGCGCGGACGGCGCCGCGCTTTTTACGCTCGACCCGAGAGACTGCTCATCGGGAAGGCATATAGGCGGTCGCGGCCCAGCATAAAGACCCTGAAGCCTTTGCGGAACAGCCCGCGGATCGCCTGCGCCTGCACATCGAGCCCGCCCGTATAGGCGCCGAACGCCGGCATCACCATCCGGCGGCCGTCCGTCACGAAGCAGAAGCCGGTCACCCGGCGCGCGGTCGTCATGACCGCCGCCTTAGGATGCAGGTGCCCGGCGATCTCGCCGACGGCGGCGCCCGCGGCCGGCGCATGGCGAAGGGTCAGGCCGCCCAGGCGCATCTCCGCCGCGCTGGTCCCGCCGAGGTCGGCAGGCGGCTCCGGATCGTGGTTGCCTTCGATCCAGACCCAGTCGACGGCCTGGGTGAGCGCCCGAATGCGCCGGCGCTCCGCCGGCGCGAGGCGGTCCGGGCCCGCGACGTCATGAAAGCTGTCGCCGAGCGCGATTACCCGCTTCGGCTGCATGCGGCGCATGACCCGGACGATGCGTTCCAGCGTCGCGGTCGTGTCGTAGGGCGGCGCGAGGCGCGCGGACCTCGCCGCCATCGCCGAGCCCTTCTCGAAATGCAGGTCGGCGACGACCAGCGTCCGGCACGCCGGCCGGAACAGCGCGCCCTCTGGCGTCAGCTGCAAGGCCTCGCCATTCAGCGTGATCGGCGTCAGGGTCATGCGGGACGCGGTTTGCGGAACATTTGTGGGACACTGGCTCCATGCGGGCCGTCCCCGTGTAGCGCAATCGACGTCAGGCCGCATCATCCAATAGCGGGAAAAACCGGATCGTGGCGGTCTTGTCCAGGAATATCGCGCCGGCGCCGGTCGGCAGCAGCCTGCTCGCGGCGATGACGCCCTCGGGCGCGTCCCAGGTCCGGACGATCTGGCCTTCAGCGAGGTCGATCAGCGCGAAATGCGGATCGGGCGCCAGAACCTTGGCGATCGCATGATTTCGGCCGCGCAGCCAGATTGCGCCGACGATCCGGAAATTGTCCTCAAGGGATTCCTTGTCGAACGGGTCGAGCATTTTGAAGTCCCGCGCATCCAGATCGACGACGATGAGCCCGGCGTCGTCTTCCACGATCAGGAGGTCCGTCCCGTCTCCGCCGAAGCTGATGATGCCGGGCCTGTCGTCGCCGCCGACGGACATATGCTCGAAGTAGTCTGGCCAATCGTCCTCTTCGACCGCCGAGAGGTCGTCCGGCTCGTCGGCGCGCTCGAAGACCTGCGTGTCGCCGTCGCCGCGGTCGACGGCGAAGTAGCGGCCGTCCTCCGAGACCGTGAGCGCCGGCCAGATCGTGCCGGGCTCCAGTTTGAAGTCGCCGAACCAGCCGCGGCTCGGCAGGCTGAGGTCGAAGGCCTGGTGCGATTTGCTGTAGTTGCAGAATGTGACCACGAACCGCCCGTCGCCGGACACGGCGGCCGACATGACGGCGTCGGCGCCGTCCTCCGCGTCCGTCAGCACGGTCGACTTGCGCGTTTCGAGATCGACGAGCACGGACTTGTAAAGCCCGTCGTCCTCATCCTCCCATGAGAGGAAGAGGCGGGGGCCCGTCAGGGCGATGCAGCTATCGGGCGTGAGTTCTTCGAGCCAGCCGGCGGGAACGACGTCGCGCCAGGTCCGGAGGGCCTTGCCGGTCGCGACGTCGTATTCCGTGAGCGACCGGCCATCATGCAGCAGCAGCGCCCGCCCGCCGTCCGGCGCGAGCGATACGATGGAGCCGTTGTCCGATACTCGTTCGAAGGCGCGCAGAGCGGCGACGCTCGGCGGCAGATCGGCGTCGTCCGCCGGCGCCAGGACGTCTGGCGACGTCGCTTCCGGCGGCGTCCAGGGCCGGAAGGCCGGCTCGGCGCGAGCGGCGGGGGCGGGCGTGGGCCTCGGCAGCGGCGGCGGCGCGC
>DAINCG010000023.1:2203-2438 GCA_036732525.1 Pseudomonadota bacterium
GATCGAGGCTTTCTGTTGACCGCCAGATAGAACAGCAAGCCGATCAGCGCGAACAGGCCGACGATGATGACGTATTTGAGCACGGCCGCGCCTCCCGGAATCTCGCCTTATGCGATCATATCGTCTTCTTTGTACGCTTTCAAGATTGCATCGATATCGCTGTCGCGCTGGAAGCCCATGGCGTCGGCGCGGGGCGTTTTGAAGCGGGCGGGCCAGGTCTCGACGATGGCTTCGA
>DAINCG010000023.1:2448-17993 GCA_036732525.1 Pseudomonadota bacterium
CGCGGGATCGCGCTTCCATTCGATCAGGCCGGGGTCGCCGCCGGCGCGTTCCAGCGCGGCGACCATTTCCGCGACGGTGACGGTGATGCCGCAAAGGTTGATCGTCCGCCAAGGCGCCCAAAGGTCGGCCGGCGTCTCCAGCGCATGGACCATCGCGCGGACGACGGCGCGCGGCGACGCGATCCAGAGGGCGAGGTCCTTTCGGACCGGACAGATGCTCGGCTCAATATGCCGGACGCGAAGGAGGAGGCGGCCTTGTTCGGACGGCCGGGCCGCACCACGACCGTCGGCAGGCGCATCACGCGCCCGTCGATGAAGCCCTTTCGGCTCATGTCGTTGACGATGTACTCGCCGATCGCTTTCTGCGCGCCGTAGCTCGACTGCGGCCGCGTCGGCGTCAGATCGTCGACGACGGGCGGCGTTTCGCCGAAGGCGGCGACGGAGGACGTGAACAGGACCTTGGGCGCCGTCCCGAGCGCCCGAAGCCGTTCCAGCAGCAGGCGCAGCCCGTCGATATTGACGCGCATGCCGAGGTCGAAGTCGGCTTCCGCGCCCGAGCTCACCACGGCGGCCAGGTGCACGACGGCGTCGACATCGGCCGTCGCGATGCGTTCGATCATGCCGGGCGCGAGGAGATCCCCGACCACGCAGGCCGCCTTCGCCGGCGGATCCGGGATCGGCGCCTGGTCGAACAGCGTGATCTTTTCCACATCCGACCGGGCGTTCAGCGCCCCCGCCAATTTCCGCCCCAGAAAGCCGCCGCCGCCCGTAATCAGCACGTGTCGCATTCAATTCCTCCTCGAACTTCGCGCGCCATCCCGTTCCCGATGCTAGCGGAGCGCCTCGGCCGGCGCGACGGACTTGCGCCTGAAGGCACTGGACGGGCCATGGCAGTGCCGCGTAAAAGACTCCGGTTAACAGGTTTGCCGCTTGGGGAGACGGCCGCACGTCCGCGGCCTTATGCCGATGACCGACATCGCCGATCGCGTGAAAGACATCCTTGCGGAGGAGTGCGACGCCGACCGCGCGGCGCTTGTCGACGACGCGCGTCTGGAAGACGTCGGCATCTCGTCCGTCGACATGGTCCAGGTCATCTTCGCGATCGAGGAAGAGTTCGGGGTGTCGATCGGGGAGAATGACATGGGCCTCGAAGTCGAGACCGTGGGCGAGGTGACGACCGCGATCGCGCGTATCGTCGCCGAGCAGACCTGACGGCGGATCGCGCGCTGCATGCGCAGAGTCGCAATAACCGGCCTTGGCGCAGTATCCGCCATCGGCCAAGACGTCCCAAGCTTCCTGGAAGCGACCCGCGCGGGCCGGTCCGGCGTCGGGCCGTCCAGCCTGCCGGACGCCGACAAGCTGATCGCCAAGAACGTCGCCGAGATCCGGGACTGGGATCCGGCGGTCGCGATGAGTCGGAAGCAGTTGAACCTCGCCGACCGCTTCAGCCAGTTCGCCGTCGCCGCGGCCAAGCAGGCCGCGGCGGACGCGGGCGACATCTCGGGCGAGCGGACGGCGGTCATCGTCGGCACCGGCGTCGGCGGCGCGCACACGATCGAAGAGGGCTATGACCGGCTCTGGCGCGAAGGCCAGCAGCGCGTGCATCCGTTCTCGATCCCGCGGCTGATGGCGAACGGCCCGCCGAGCCTGATCGGCCTGGAATACGGCGTGACCGGGCCGGCGTTCGCGGTTTCCAGCGCCTGTTCCTCATCGAACCATTCCATCGGAACGGCCTACGGCATGATCCGCCGGGGCGAAATCGACGTCGCGCTCGCCGGCGGGGCGGAATCGTCGATCACCTTCGCCGGGATGAAGGGGTGGGAGGCGCTTCGCGTCATCTCGCCGGACGTCTGCCGGCCGTTCTCGAAGGACCGCCGGGGCATGATCCTTGGCGAAGGCGCCGGGATCGTGCTTCTCGAGGATATGGAGCGCGCCAAGGCGCGCGGCGCACATATATATACGGAGCTCGCGGGCTTCGGCATGTCGTCCGACGCGATGGACATGGTTCAGCCGTCGATGGAAGGCGCCGCCCGAGCCATCCGGCTTGCCCTCGAGTCCGCCGGGCTCAACCCGGAGGACGTCGCCTACGTCAATGCGCACGGCACCGGTACGCCGGCCAACGACCCGACCGAGACCAAGGCGATCCGGCATGTATTCGGCCCGGCGGCCGATCGTCTCCTGGTCTCCTCGACCAAGGCGATGCATGGCCACGGCCTCGGCGCCGCTGGCGCGCTGGAGCTGATCGCAACGATCGGCGCGCTCAATTCGGGCGTGGCGCCGCCGACGATCAACTTCACCGAAGCCGACCCGGAATGCGACCTCGACTACGTGCCGAACACGGCGCGGGAAGCGACGATCCGCGCGGCCGTGTCGAACAGCTTCGCCTTTGGCGGCCTGAACGCGGTGCTCGCCATAAAGGCGGTTTGATCGCCCGCGGGCGCAAGTCCGGCTATTCTGTCGCGCGGCTTCCAAAGGCATTGACCGCAGAACGGACTTTCACGCCATGAGCTTTACCACCCGTCCCGAGATTCACGGCGTCTTCGGCGTCGTCGGCTCGACCCACTGGCTGGCCAGCCAGCACGCCATGGCGACGTTGGAGAAGGGCGGCAACGCCTTCGACGCCGCGGTCGTCGGCGGCTTCGTCCTCCAGATGGTCGAGCCGCATCTGAATGGGCCGCTCGGCGACATGCCGGCGCTGATCTGGCCGGCGGCGGAAGGCCGCGTCCGCGTCGTCTGCGGACAGGGGCCGGCGCCGGCGGCGGCCACCATCCCGGCGATGAAGGCGCTCGGCCTCGACGTCATTCCCGGCTCCGGCCTGCTCGCCCCCTGCGTGCCGGGCGCGACCGACGCCTGGCTCCTTATGCTGCGGGACTACGGCACGATCTCGCTGGAAGCGGCGCTGCGGCCAGCCATCGAGTTGGCGGCCGGGGGCTATCCGATCGTCGATCACATGACACGCACCATCGATTCGGTCGCCGGCCTCTTCCGGGACGAGTGGACGACGTCCGCCGCCATCTGGCTGGACCACGGCGAGGCGCCCCGGCCCGGCCGGCTCTGGCGCAATCCGGGCCAGGCGGGATTCTACGAAAAGCTGCTGGCGGCCGGCGGGACGGGCGGACGCGAAGCCCGCTTCGACTGCGCCCGCGCCTGTCTCCGCACCGGCGCCGTCGCCGACGCGATCGACCGCTTCTGCCGTGAAACGGAAGCGCTCGACGTCTCGGGCGAGCGCCATCGCGGCCTGCTCACGGGCGACGATTTGGCGAAGTGGGAGGCTTCTTACGAGGACGCGCTGATCCAGCCTTTCGGCGACTACGCGGTCGCCAAGGCGGGCCCATGGTCGCAAGCGCCGGTCTTCCTGCAGCAATTGGCGCTGCTCGACGGCATGGGGCTCGAGGACATGGACCCGCTCGGGGCCGATTTCGTCCACATCGTGGCCGAGGCGGCGAAGCTGGCCTATGCGGACCGGGAAGCCTTCTACGGCGATCCCGATTTCGTTGACGTGCCGATGGAGACGCTGCTCTCCAAGGCCTACAACGACGCGCGCCGCAAGCTGATCGATCCGAAGTCCGCCTCGCTCGAACTGCGTCCCGGCGCGATCGAGGGCTTCGGCAACAAGATCGGGCAGGGCCGGGCGGAACGCGCCTTCGGGCCCGGCGTCGGCGAGCCGACCATGGACAAGCTGGAAGGCGCGACCTCCGGTCCCGTCGACGGCGACACCTGCCACATCGACGTCATCGACCGCGATGGCAACATGGTCTCGGCGACCCCGTCCGGCGGCTGGCTGCAATCGTCGCCGGCGATCCCCGAGCTTGGCTGCTGCCTCGGCACGCGGGCGCAGATGTTCTGGCTGGAAGAAGGACTGCCCGGCTCGCTCGCGCCCGGCAAGCGGCCGCGGACGACGCTCTCGCCGTCCTTCGCGCTCCGCGGCGGGGAGGCCTACATGCCCTTCGGCACGCCCGGCGGCGACGGCCAGGACCAATGGACGCTGATCTTCTTCCTGCGCCACGTGCTGCACGGCTTCAACCTGCAGGCCGCGATCGACGCGCCGACCTTCCAGAGCCACCATTTCCCCTCGTCGTTCTTCCCGCGCCAGGCGGAACCGGGGCGCCTCGTCCTCGAAGGCCGCTATCCGGCCGGCGTCCTGGAGGCGCTGCAGCGCCTCGGCCACAAGGCCGAGGCCGCCGGACCCTGGACCCAGGGCCGGATCAGCGCCTGCGCCCGGGACGGCGAATTGCTGAAGGCCGCCGCCAATCCGCGCCTGATGCAAGGCTACGCGGTCGGGCGGTGACGCCGGGCGGCGCGGGATGATCGGCGGACGTCTCCTCGGGACAGCGGTCGCGGCGGCGCTTCTCGCGGCGCCGCTGACGGCGTTCGCCCAGTCGCCCTTCGGGTTCTCGGAACAGGCGCTCGACGCGCCGGCGCTGATCGACGCCGAGACGATCGAATATGACCGGGACGCCGACCGCATCGTGGCGTCGGGCAAGGTCACGGTCGTCCAGGGCGCCCGTGCGCTTTCCGCCGAGCGGATTGAGTACTACCCCGCGGAAGACCCCGTCCACGCAAGCGGCGGCGTCACCCTGCTGGAGCCGGGCGGGGAAGTCGTGCGCGCCGAACGGGCGGAACTCTCCGACCGTCTGAAGCGCGCGGTCGCGGAGAAGCTCGGAGTGCGCCTTTCCGACGGGTCGCGCCTCGTCGGGCGGCGGGTGGAGCGCGTGTCCTGGAAGACGGCGCCTTCACGCCTTGCAAGGCCTGTGAAGACGATCCGGACGCGGCGCCGATCTGGCGGCTGCGCGCCCGCAAGGTCGAGCACGACGAGGCGAAACGCGACATCAACTACGAGGACGTGACGCTCGATATCGCCGGCGTGCCGGTCATGTACCTGCCCTATTTCAGCCATCCGGACCCGACCGTGGACCGGCGCACGGGGTTTCTCACGCCGTCGCTCTACTTCGGCGGCGAGTTCGATGCGGTTGCGCAGGTCCCCTATTACTGGTCGATCGCGCCGGACTTCGACGTGACGCTCCAGCCGTTCTTCACCGTGAAGTCCGCGCCTGTCGCGGCGGCGGAGGTGCGGCATCTCTTCGAGAGCGGCCGGATCACATTCGACGGCAGCCTGGGCTATCTGGAGCGGACATCGAACAGCGGCTCCCGCAGTAGCGAATCAGCCCGCGGCCACGCCTTCGTCGACGGCGCCTTCGCGCTCGACCCGATCTGGCGCCTGACTTTCGCCGGCCGGGCCGCGTCCGACGACAGCTATCTCGAGACGTTCAACATCGAGGACGCTGACGTGCTGCGCAGTCAGGCGGCGCTGGAGGGGTTCTGGCAGGAATCCTACGTCCGCGTTGGCGCGTTCGGCGTGCAGGACCTGCGCGAAACGGCGGAGCAGAACGACACGCCCTTCGCGCTCCCGGAAATCCGCGGCCTCTATCAGGGCGCGCCGACGCGCTGGGGCTCCGGCTTCGTCGAGGCGGACGCCCGGGCGCTGTTGCGCAGCAAGGGCGCGGACGGTGAAAGCGCGTCGGCGACGATCGGCTGGCGGGCGCCGTTCACCACGGCCGGCGGGCATCGCTTCGACCTGGAAGCCTCGGCGCGCGGGGACGTCTACCACACGCGCGACGGCGTCGCCGCGGGCGCGGCCGATGACGGCGTCGTCGCGCGCGCCGCGCCGCGCCTCGTCGCCGGCTGGCGCTATCCGCTGTTGCAGCAGAACGGTTGGGGTTCGCTGATCGTCGAGCCGCGCGTCCAGGCGGTCGCGGCGCTCGACGGCGCCCGCAATCGCGACATTCCGAACGAGGACAGCCGGGCGGTGGAGTTCGACGAAGGGAACTTCTTCAGCCCCGACCGCTTCGTCGGCCGCGATCGCATCGACGACGGCCAGCGGCTCGACTACGGCATCTCTGCGACGGCGCTCTTCCAGAACGGCGGCCGCGCCTACCGTTTTGTCGGGCAGTCGTCGGCGCGCAAGCGCGGCGACTTCGCGCGGGAGGCGGGCATGTCCGGCCAGTCGTCCGACATCGTGGCGGCGGCGACGGCGTCGCCCGCGCCGTGGCTTGACCTCGCCTATCGCGCTCGGCTCGACAAGCGGCGTTTCGACGTCCGTCGCCAGGAGATTTCGATCGGCGCGGGGCCGTCATGGCTCCGTGGCGAACTGGCCTATGTCGAGGCGGATGCGGAGTCGCAGGGGCCCGAGGTCTCGACCGCCGTCGAGCAGCTCGAAGCGGGCCTCGCCGTCCGGTTTGGCGAGAACTGGCGCGTCTCCGCCCGGCATCACCGGGACCTCGACGCCGGCCGTTCGCTGCTGTGGAGCGCCAGCATCGCCTATCAGGACGAATGCATCTCGGTCGACCTGGGCTTCGCCCGCGACTTCGCGAGCCAGGCGGACGGCGGCGGACGCGAGGATACGGTGTTCCTCCGCGTCAATTTCAAGCATCTTGGCGGACTTGGGATCAGCCAGGGGGTCGGCGAGCGGTCGGGCTCTAATCCCGTTCCTTGAGCCGTTCCGGATCGCCGGGGCTGAAACGGCGGGTCATGAACGTGCCGAGCGCGGTGGCGCAGTGGACGCCCGTATCGGTCATGACGTCGCACGTCACGACGATCGTCCGGCTGCCGGCCCGGACGACGTTCGCCGTCGCCGTCAGGCGGTCGCCCTTGGCTGGCGCCAGATAGTTCACCTTCAGCTCTTGCGTCGCGACCAAGCGCTTGCGGGTGTCGTAGTTGCCGCCGCCCGCCGCCGTGCCCATCGCGACATCGACCAGCGAGGCGACGACGCCCCCGTGGGCAACGCCGCGTACGTTGACCTTGTGCTCGGATAGGTCGATCGACACCACGGCGCGCTCGTCCGTCATCACCTCGTAGTCGAGCTCCAGCCACTTGCGAAAGCCTACGTCGGGCACGTTGAAATCCTTTGGAATCGTGTATTGTCGGGCCTGACTGTAGGACGCCCGTCGAAGGCGCGCCACCGAAACGCCCAGCAGGAAAGGCGCTTGGCCCCGGACCCATGATCTTTTCGCGCCGCCGCAAGCAGGAGCAGCCGCCCGATGCGCGGGCGCCGGCGGGCAGCCTCGTCTACGCGATCGGCGATCTGCACGGGAGGAGCGACCTTCTGGACGACATGCTCGGTCAGATCGTGAAGGACGCCGAAGGCCGCGCGGCGGACCGGCGGGTTCTGGTCTACCTCGGCGATTATGTGGATCGCGGCCACGATTCCCGCGGCGTGATCGATCGTATCCTGGCGGGACCGCCCGATGGGTTCGAGCAGGCCTGCCTGCTTGGCAATCACGAAGCCTGGATGCTCGATTTCCTGGCGGACGCCCGCGCCGGCGCCGGCTGGCTCGCGAATGGCGGCGGTCAGACGCTGGCGAGCTATGGCGTCGCCGGGGGCGTCGGCGCAAGAAGCCTGGAGCGCCTCGAAGACGTCCGCGCGGCGTTCGCCGAAGCTTTGCCGAGCGCGCATCGCGCCTTCTACGAAGGCCTCTCGCTGCTATGGAGGGAGAGCGACTATGTCTTCGTGCACGCGGGCGTGCGGCCGGGTGTCGCCTTCGCCGACCAGGACCCGGCGGACTTGCTCTGGATCCGGGAGGAGTTCCTCTATTCGGACGCGGATTTCGGGGCTGTCGTCGTGCACGGCCACACGATCGACGACATGCCCGTCGTGCGCGCCAACCGGATCGGCGTCGATACGGGGGCCTTCGCGACGGGACGGCTCACCTGTCTCTGCCTCGAAGGCGGCGAGCGCCGTTTCCTGCAAACATGACGCACTTCTCAAATTCGGGGGCGCGGCGCTAAAATCCTCCCTCTAACGAACATAGGAGCGGGAGAAGTTTCATGGCCTACACGCTTGAACAATTCGCCGCCGACTGCAAAGCGGCTCTGAAAGCCGATCCGGGCATCGGCGGTCAGGAAAAGGTGCGCGCCTGCGTCGAGAAGGCGCTGAAGGACGAGGCGTTCGTCGAAAAGCACCTCGGCTCCGCGACCAAGGACCGGGACATCATCTACCAGGATCCGGAACTCGGCTTCTGCATCTGCGCGCACGCCTATGGCGACGCCCGTCAGGGCGGCCCGCACGACCATGGCCCGACCTGGGCGATCTACGGTCAGGCTGTCGGCGAGACGACGATGACCGACTGGAAGATCGTCGTCCCGCCTGAAGGCGAGAAGCCGGGCGAAGTGGTCAAGACCGACTCCTACGTCATGAAGCCGGGCGACGCGAAGCTTTATCCCGTCGGCGCGGTGCACGCCCCCTATCGGGCCGGTCCGACCAAGCTGATCCGGATCGAAGGCGTCGATACGATGACGGTGAAGCGCACCCCGCTCAAGGCCGCTTCCTGACCCTTTTCGGCGGCTCGGCCGTGGAGTAATCAAGGCCGCATGGCCGAGCCGCCGATCATTGCGCTACGCGACGCCGCCGTCGGCTATGGGCCGACGCCGTTGTTTCAGGGCGTCGACTTCCAGCTCCTGCCGGGCGAGCGGGCGACGCTTGTCGGCCGCAACGGCTCCGGCAAGACCACCATCATGAAGGTGCTGGCGGGCGCGATCGAGCTCGACCAGGGCGAACGCTTTCTCCAGCCCGGCGTCCGCGTCGCATGGCTGCCGCAGGAGCCCCAGTTCAAGCCGGGCGAAACCGCGGCCCAGCATGTGGCCGCCGCCGATCCCGACGACCCGCCGGCTGACTTCGAGGTTCAGGCCGCGCTCGACCGCTTCGGCGCAGGGGCGCTGGCGGACCGGGAGGCGCAGAGCTTTTCCGGCGGGGAAGCGCGCAAGGTCAGCCTCGCCCGCGCGCTCGTCCGGCCGCCGGACGTGCTGCTGCTCGACGAGCCGACCAACCATCTCGACCTCGCCGCGATCGAACATCTGGAGGAATTCCTGGTCTCCTTCGGCGGCGCGGTGCTGGTCATCAGCCATGACCGCGCCTTTCTCGACCGGGTCTCCGAGCGCCTGTTCTGGCTGGAGCGCGGCATCCTCCGGACGGCGCGGAAGCGTTTCCGGGAATTCGACGCCTGGGTCGAGCAGATCTACGAGGAAGAGGCGCGCCAAGCCGAGCGCCTGGACGCCAAGCTCGCGCAGGAGAAACGCTGGCTGCTGCGCGGCGTGTCGGCCCGGCGCAAGCGCAACCAGGGCCGTCTCGCCCGCCTCAATGACATGCGGGACGCGCGCTCCGCCCTGCTCGGAAAGCCGCGCCGGCCGGACCTCAAGATCGCGGAAGGCGAGGCGAAATCGCGCATGGCGATCGAGGCGAAGGATCTTGCCGCCCGTGTTCCCTTGCCGGGCGGCCGCGAGCGCACGCTCTTCGAAGGCTTCTCGACGCGGATCCTGAAAGGCGACCGCATCGGCGTCGTCGGCCCGAACGGCGCCGGCAAGACGACCCTGATCCGGATGCTGACCGGCGACCTTCAACCCGACGCCGGCAAGGTCCAGGTCGCGAAGAACCTGCAAGCCGCGTATTTCGACCAGAAGCGGCAGGGCCTCGATCGCGAGGACTCGCTTTGGCGCACGCTCTGTCCCAGGGGCGGCGACCAGGTGATGGTCCGCGGCGCGCCACGGCACGTCGTGGGCTATCTCAAGGACTTCAATTTCGACGTCGACCAGGTCCGCAGCCCCGTTGCGACGCTCTCCGGCGGCGAACGGAACCGCCTGCTGCTCGCCAAGCTCTTGGCGAACCCGAGCGACCTCTTGGTGCTCGACGAGCCGACCAACGACCTCGACATGGATACGCTCGACCTCCTGGAGGACGCGCTCGGCGAGTTTGCCGGCACGTTGATCGTCGTCAGCCACGACCGCGATTTCCTGGAGCGCATGGTCGCCAGCATCATCGCGCTCGAAGGCGACGGCCGGGCCAGGGAGTATGTCGGCGGCTACCAGGACTACCTCCGCCAGCGCGGCGACCGTCCGGCCGCGAAGAGCACAGGCGGCGAGAAGTCGAAACCGGGGCCGGCGGCTGCGCCGCGCCTGCGTACGGAGCGGCAGGGCCTGACCTTCAAGGAACAGCACGAACTGGACGGCCTGCCCGACCGGATCGCCAAGCTCGAGCATGACATCGCGCGGATCGAGGCCGCACTGGCCGACCCCGAAGCCTATGCCCGCGATCCCGTCCGTTACGGCAAGCTGACCGACTATCTGGTCAAGCATCGCGACGACCTGGAAGCCGCCGAAATGCGCTGGCTGGAGCTTTCCGAGAAGGCGGAGGCCGCGTGATCGACGACCGGCCGTCGCCGAATTTCGACGCCCGGCCGGCGGGCGCGGGGATCGACATGCTGGTCCTCCACTACACCGGCATGCCCTCCGGCGTCGCGGCGCTTGAACGGCTGACCGATCCTGCGGCCAAGGTCAGCAGCCACTATCTCGTCGAGGAAGACGGGACTGTTTTCCGACTCGTGGCGGACGCGCATCGCGCCTGGCACGCCGGCGTCTCAGCCTGGGCCGGCCGCGAACGGCTGAACGACGTCTCGATCGGGATCGAGATCGTAAATCCGGGCCACGACTGCGGCCTGAAGCCGTTCCCGGCCATGCAGATGGCGGCGGTCGCCGAACTCTCGCGCGACCTCATCGACCGCCACTGCATTTCGCAGCGCCGCATCATGGCACACAGCGACATCGCGCCCATGCGCAAACGCGACCCGGGCGAGCTGTTCCCATGGCGCTGACTGGCCGAAGTCGGCGTCGGCCTCTGGCCGGACGTCGACGCCGGCCGGCGGCATGGGCCGCGGCCGCCGTCCGCCGAGGCTCAGCGCATGATGGCGGCGTGGGGCTATCCCGTCCCCCGACACGGTGCGCTCGACGCCGACCCGGCGGCGGCGACGGCCGCGTTCCAGCGGCGCTTCCGGCCGACCCGCGTCGACGGCGTCTTTGATGCCGAGTGCGGCCTCCTGCTCGCCGCATTGCTGGCGGAGTAGACGGCGAGCCGGCGCTCGTACAAGAATTATTCGGCCTCGACGACTGAACGCGTTCAGCCGGCGGCGCCCGGATCGATTCTGACTTCGGCGGCGGCGCCGAGCGTCGGCATAATCTGCGTTCAATCAAATGATTAGCGTCGGCGCCCGTTTCCGGTGGGAAGCGGCCCGCGCTTGGAGATGGGGGCGATATTGGTCGCAGATCTTGTCATTCAGGACTTTTCCGTCGACCCACTGACGTTTTCGCCGGGCGACGTCGTCGATGTCCGCTGGCGCTTCCTCAATGTGGGCGACCAGATCGCGAACGGGCCGACGTCGACGGCGCTGCTGTCGTTGGACGACGAAATCACCATTCCGCAACGGGTCGGAACGGCGGGCGACCTTCCGATCGGCTCGACGGGCATCAATCCCTTCTTCGGGGCGGGCGAGGTCGCCGAGGGCGCCGTGGCCTGGGATGTCCCCGAAACGCTGAGCCTCGGCCCGGCCTTCATCGCCGTCGTCGCGGACCCGTCCGGCGCCGTCATGGAGTCCGACGAGACCAACAATCGGAGCCAGTTCATCCCGGTAACGATCGTCGGCGAGAACCCCGGAGTCACGCTGTTCGGCGATGCGGGCCCCGACCCGCTTGGCGGCGGCGATGCCGAAGACGTCCTGTTCGGCGAGGGGGGCGACGACGTCTTGAGCGGCGGCGCGGGCCGCGACCGCCTCGACGGTGCGGCCGGCGACGACCGGCTGGATGGCGGCGCCGGCATCGACCGCATGACCGGCGGCGCCGGCGATGATGTCTTTCTGGTCGACGACCCCGACGACGTGGTCGTCGAGGCGGCCGGCGGCGGTTACGACCGGGTGGAGACGACCGCCAATTACGTCATCCCAGCCAATGTCGAAGTGCTGAGCGGCGAAGGGTCGCCATTCGGGCTCGTGTTGAACGGCTCGGCGGGCCGCGACTTCGTCGTCGGCGCGAATCGCATTCGATCGGGGGATACGATTCGCGGCGAAGACGGCCGTGACCGCCTCGTGGGCCGCGTCGGCGACGATGAAATCTTCGGCGGCGACGGCGGCGACCGCATCTTCGGGAACAGCGGCGACGATACGATTGATGGCGGTGGCGGCGACGATCGGCTGACGGGCCAATTCGGCGCCGACCGGTTCGTCTACAGCGCCGGCGACGATCGCATCACCGACTTCCGTTCGGGCGAAGATGTCCTCGACTTGTCCTTCCACGGCTTCGCGGACCGTCAGGCGGTGCTCGACGCTACGGTCGATACTGCAGACGGAGCGCTGATCGCGATCACCGACGACGGCTCGATCCTGCTGGAAGGCGTCGCCAAGTCGACGCTCCAACTCGACGATTTCGACGTCTGACGGGCCGGCGGCCGGTTAGCTGAGCGGCTTTTCCATGTGGACGATGATCCAGGGCGGCTCGGCCGTCCCGTAGCGCTCCTGCCGGACTTCGACATAGCCGAAACGGCGGTAGATCTCCCGGTTCCGCGTGAACATCGCATTCGTGTAGAGCCGCATCAGGTCGATGCCCTGGGCGCGGGCCCGGTCTTCCGCGAGCGCCAGCAAGCGTCTGCCGAGGCCGTCGCTCTGCCGGTCCGGATCGACGGAGACCGACCAGACCAGCAGCGACCGCTCGTCCCGCTGCAGGATGAGCGCCGCCACAAGATCGCCCGCCGGCGTCTCGACCAGCCAGGTTTCCGCCTCAGCCATGATCTCGTTGTAGTCGGCGCGGAGCGGCAGCGGGTCGGCGCCGGAGATTGCCGTCATCGGCTTATAGGCCCGGCGCTGCAGATCGGTCACCCGGTCGACGTCCGCCATGGTCGCCTGCCGGAGGCCGGGGATGGGGGCCGCGGTGTTGGGTTCGGCCATGGACAGGCCCTCAGACGACGGCGTCGCCCGCGATCTGGATGCGTCGCATCACTCGCCGGCTGTCGTGCACGTCGTTGACGGCGAGGTGCTTGGTCGACCGGTTGTCCCAGAAGGCGAGCGCCCGGTCGGTCCAGCGGAACCGGCAGGTAAACTCCGGCTGGTGGCCCCAGTTCATCAGGAAGTCGAGCAGCGGCTTCGATTCCTCTTCCGTCCAGCCGTCGAAGCGGACGGAGTAGGAATGGTTGACAAACAGGCACTTCCGCCCCGAATCGGGATGGGTGCGCACGACCGGATGCACGCTCTCCGTTGGGCGCCAGTCCGCGTCTTCGCGGATCACGGTCGCGCGCTGCTTGTTCAGGCCGTTCTGCGGACCGGCGACCTTGCGGTCGGAATGGACGCACTTCAGGCCGGCCAGCGTTTCCTTCAAGCCGTCGGACAGCGCCTCGTAGGCGAGCCATTGGCTGGCGAACAGGGTGTCGCCCCCGACCGCCGGCGTCTCCAGCGCATAGAGGAGGGCGCCCATGGGCGGCTTCGCCATCATGGTCGTGTCGGCGTGCCATTCCTCGCCGACGATGCGCTTGTCGCCGGGCGCGCGCACGATCGTCACGACTTCCGGGTCGTGGTCGCCGGTGTTGAAGTTCGGGTGGATGAAGATCTCGCCGAAATGGCGCGCGATGCGCTTGTGGGCGTCGACGTCGATGTCCTGGTCGCGGAAGAACAGGACGCCGTGTTCGGCCAGAAGGCCGCGTACGTCCGCGGCCATGCCCTGATTGATGTCCCGGGCGAGATCGACGCCCTCGATTTCCGCGCCGAGCGCGCCGGCGATCCGTTGAACCCGCATGCGCATGTTCCTTCCGGGATGGGTCTTGCTGGCCGGAGTATAGCCGCCTCGCGCGGTCTTCCGAAGCGGCCGCGATCCATGCAAAGCTTGCCGCCAACGCAGAATGCTACTGGAGGAAGCCGCCCATGACGACGCCGAAGGTCGTCGCCGAAGGCCTGTCGTTTCCGGAAGGCCCGCGCTGGCGCGATGGCGCGCTGTTTTTCTCGGACTTCTATCGCCATACCGTGTTTCGCTTGCCGCCGGGCGGCGATTTGCAGGCGGTCGCGAAGGTCGAGAACCAGCCCTCCGGTCTCGGCTGGCTGCCGGACGGGCGCATGCTGATCGTATCCATGAAGGACCGCCGGCTGCTCAGGCAGGAAAAGGACGGGAGTCTTGCCGAGCACGCCAACCTCTTCGATCTGGCCGGCTATCACTGCAACGACATGGTCGTGGACACGTCCGGCCGGGCCTATGTCGGCAATTTCGGTTACAACCATTACGAGGAGCCGGAGGAACGGTTGGCCGACCTGATCCGCGTCGATCCTGACGGGACGGCAAGCGTTGCGGCCAAGGGCTTCCACTTTCCGAACGGCGCGGTGATCACGCCCGACGGCAAGACCCTGATCATCGGCGAGACGCGCGCGAAGCGCCTCTCGGCGTTCGACATCGCGGCTGACGGGTCGCTCTCCAACCGGCGGGTCTGGGCCGATCTGGGCGACGGCTTCCCCGACGGCATCTGCCTCGACGCCGAGGGCGGCGTGTGGGTCGCCGATCCGCGCAACAACGAGACCTTCCGTGTCATCGAAGGCGGGGACGTCACCATGCGCATTTCGACCGGCCGCAACGGCTCGTTCGCCTGCATGCTCGGCGGCGACGACCGCAAGACGCTTTACATCTGCACGTCATCCGGCTCCGGCCCCGGCGCCGCGGAGAAGCGGGACGGCCGCATCGAAGCGATCCGCGTCGCCGTCCCCGGCGCCGGCCAACCCTAGGAGACACGACCCTTGCAATACATTTCCGTCGCGAAGGAAGGGCCGGTCCGCACGGTCACTCTGACACGGGGCGACAAGCGGAACGCGCTCAATCTCGCCATGCTGGACGAGATGTACGCGGCCTTCCTGGAAGAACCGGCCGCGGACGAGCGCGTTCTGGTCATCCGCGCCGAAGGCCCCGCCTTCTGCGCCGGCATGGACCTGAAGGAGCGGCTGGAGAAGCCGGTCACTAACAACGAGAGCCCGATCGAAAAGGTTCTCCACGCGCTGGAGACGCATCCCTTGCCGGCCGTCGCGGTCGTGCACGGCGACGCCATCGCGGGCGGCTGCGAGCTCGCGCTGCATTGCGACTTTGTCGTGGCGGCGGAGTCGGCGCGTTTCGGCATGTCGCTCGCCCAGATCGGCCTCGCGCCGACGTGGTTTCTCGCCAAGAAGCTGATGGAGGTCGCGGGTCCTGTCGGCGCGCGCGAAGTACTGCTGCTGGGCGATCCGCTGCCGGCGAGCCGGCTCCACGACATGGGCGTCATCCACTCGATCGCGTCGGCGGACGGTTTGGAGGGCGCGGCTTCGGCAGTGATCGACCGGCTTTCGAAGAACGCGCCGCTCTCGCTCCGCGCGATCAAGGCGCTTCTGGTGCGGGAGATGGCGTTCCGGGACGGCGTCTATCACGGCGACGTCGACAAGCTCGTCAATGCGACGCGGACCAGCGCCGATTCGAAGGAAGGCATCGCCGCCCGGCTCGAGAAGCGCGCGCCGGTCTTCAAGGGGGTTTGACGCGATGGCCGTCCGTATGACCAAGCCGTGGAGGCCGCTGACGATGGAGGAGGCGAAGAAGCTCTCCGGCAATCTCGGCGTCTACCAACTTGCAAACGATCAGGACGAGATCGTCTATATCGGCGTCGCGACCGCGCGCTCGATCTACGGTCTCCGCGGCGAGGTGATGGCGCAGGTCGACGCGCCGCCTAAGGGCGCGAC
>DAINCG010000023.1:18003-20493 GCA_036732525.1 Pseudomonadota bacterium
TCCGGGTGGAAGTGAACACCGCCTCCCGGACCCGCCACGGCGAACTGCTCGCCGCCTACATGTACGATCACGGCGATCTGCCGATCGCGAACACGGACGTCGATCCGAGCCGGCTCGGCCGGCTGAGCCCCGGTTGAGGAGGGGGTAAGGCACATGGATTTCGAACTCAGCGAAGAACAGAAAATGATCGTCGACATGTGTCGGCGGTTCGTGCGCGAAGAGATTCTGCCGCTCGAGGACAAGCTCGACCCCGACACCGACGAGCTGGAGCCGGAGGATTTCGAGCGCCTGAAGAAAGTCACTATGGACATGGGCCTGTTCGGCCTGGACACGCCGCCGGAATATGGCGGGCCGGACATCGACCTTCTGACCCGGACGCTGATCGCGCTGGAAATCTCCCAGCATCGGGCCGGCCTCTATGCGCCCTGCTACAACGTCTTCGGCGGCGCCAGCCAGGCGCAGCTTTTCGAGGCGACGGACGCGCAGAAGGAAAAATACCTCTACCCGATGCTGAAGGGCGAGAAGAAGACGTTCTTCGGCCTCTCCGAACCCTCCGGCGGCTCCGACCCGGCGCGCGATCCAGACCCGCGCCGTCCGCGACGGCGACGAGTGGGTGATCAACGGCCAGAAGCTCTGGATCAGCGGCGCCGACAAGGCCGACTACGGCCTCGTCTTCGCGCGCACCGACCCGGAAAAGGGCCGCGGCGGCGTGACATGCTTCATCGTCGACACGGACACGCCCGGCTTCCATGTCCGCCGCGTCGTCCACACGCTCCGCTCGTCCCGCTATGCGACCGAATTGCAGTTCGAGGACATGCGCGTCCCGCACGAGAATATTCTCGGCAAGGAAGGCGGCGGTTTCGCCATCGCCAACGACCGCCTGTCCCGCCAGCGTATCCCCTATGCGGCCGCCTGCGTCTCCGTCGCCATCGCGGCGCATGAGCGAGCGATCGAGTATGCCAAGCTCCGAGAGACTTTCGGCGCCCCGCTCGCCAGCCGGCAGGGCATCCAGTGGATGCTGGTCGAGAACGAGATCGAAATCCGCCAGGCCCGCCTGCTTTGCCTGGAAGCGGCGGCGAAGGCGGACGCCGGCGTGCCGTTCCGCACGGAGGCCGCCATCGCGAAATACTTCGCGGCCGAGGCGTCCTTCCGGGTCGTCGACCGGTCGATGCAGATTCACGGCGGCCTCGGCGTCGCCAAGGACCTGCCGTTCGAGCGCTGGTTCCGCGAAATGCGCATCCGGCGCATCGGCGAGGGGCCGAGCGAGGTGCAGAAGCACGTCATCGCGCGCGACATCCTGGGCCAGGGTCTGCGATGAACGCGACGCCGCCATTCGATCCGAACGGCCGCTGGCCGCTCGAGGGCGTTCGGGTGCTGGACATGGGGCAGGTCTACAACGGCCCCTATGCGGGATTCCTTCTGGCCCAAGCGGGCGCAGACGTCGTCAAGGTCGAACCCCTGGAAGGGGAGGCGATCCGCAGCCGGGGCGGGTCGCAGACGCCGCTCGCCCACGTCATGCTGAACGCGGGCAAGCGCGGCGTCGCGATCGACCTGAAGTCCGACGACGGCCGCGCCGTGTTCCTCGATCTCGTCGACAAGGCGGACATCCTGCTGGAGAACTTCGCGCCGGGGGCGATGCAGCGGCTCGGCCTCGGCTCGGACGTTCTCTTGGAACGCAATCCGCGCCTGATCTACGGCTCCTCGACCGGCTACGGCGCCTGGGGCCCGGACATGAACAATCTGGCGATGGACCTGACCATCCAGGCCTATTCCGGGATCATGAGTATCAACGGGCCGCCGGACGGTCCGCCGCTGAAGGCCGGTCTCGCCGTCGTCGATTTTTTGGGCGGCATCCATCTCTACGGCGCGCTCGTGACCGCGCTCTACGAACGCAGCCAGACGGGCAAGGGGCGCGTCGTCGAAGTGGCGATGCAGGAAACGGCGCTGACGGCGCTTGCGACCTCCTTCACCGCCATGCAGCTCGCCGGCGGCGCCCAGCCGCCCCGGCGGGGCAACAACCATCCCGCTGGGACAGGGGCGCCCTATAACGTCTACCCCTGCAATGACGGGCACGTGGCGATCATCTGCGTCCGCGACAGCCATTGGGCGGCGCTCGCGCGCGCGGCGGGCCGGCCGGAACTCGCCTTCAAGCTTGGCCCCGACCGGGCGCGGCGCGAGGCGGAGGTCGATGTGATCGTCAGCGGCTGGACATCGGGCCTTTCGAAGTACGAGGTCGCGCGCATCTGCAAGCAAGACCGGGTGCCGGCAGCGCCGGTCCGGGAATTGCCGGAAGTGGTGAAGGACGGGCCGCTGCACGAACGCGCCGCGCTATTCGACATCGACGACCCCGAACTCGGTCGCGCCACTGTGCCGGGCAGCCCCCTCCGCTTCCACGGCTCGCCCCGGCCGGAATGGCGTCCCAATCCCGGCGTCGGGGAGCACACCGAAGACGTGCTGCAGGACTGGCTCGGCGTCGCGCCCGATGTCGCC
>DAINCG010000024.1:0-6639 GCA_036732525.1 Pseudomonadota bacterium
GCCGAGTTTGTCCAGTTCGGCCAGGACGGCGGGATCGATCAAGAGCGGCGCCGCATAGTCCGGCCCGCCATGCACGATCCTGTGGCTGCATGCGGCCAGTTCGGCGGCAGGGCAGAAGGCGCGGAACCCCGCCATGGCCGCCGCCAGCGCGGCTTCCTGCGTCGACGGCGTCACCGCCACGCCGTCCAGACCGTCGCCGTCGATCCTGCAGTCGTCCGATCCGACGCCACTGGCGTGACACTGGAAGACGCGCCTCAGCCCGTCGACCGCGTAGGCCGCGCATTTCAGGCTGGACGAGCCGGCGTTGACCGTGAAGATCGTTCGCATCTCGCCGGGCTCAATCCGCCGCCGAAGCGACCGCGGCGCGTCGGGCGGCGGCGACGAGGACGGCGACGGCGGCGGACGCGAGACGCGCCGTCCGGCCGTCCGCCCGGCTGGTCAGGATGATCGGCACGCGGGCGCCCATGACGACGCCGGCGGCTTCCGCGCCGGCCAGGAACGTCATCTGCTTCGCGATCATGTTGCCGGCCTCCATGTCGGGCGCGACCAGGATGTCCGCCCGACCCGCGACGATCGAGTCGATCCCCTTGATGCGCGCCGCCTCGACGCTGACCGCGAAGGCGAGCGGCCCGTCGAGGTCCCCGCCGGTGATCTGCCCCCGGTCCGCCATCTTGCAGAGCGCCGCCGCGTCGATGGTGGAAGGGATCTTCGGCGTCACGGTCTCCACCGCTGACAAAATCGCCACCTTCGGCCGCGCCAGGCCGAGCGCGGTCACGCAATCGATCGCGTTCCGGACGATGTCCGCCTTGGTCTCCAGGTCCGGATAGATATTGATCGCGGCGTCGGTCACGAAGAACAGCCGCTCGCTCCGTTGCAGGTCCAGCACGAAGACATGGCTGAGCCGCCGCTCGGTGCGGAGGCCCGCCTCCTTGCGCAGCGCCTCGTGCATCAATTCGTCGGTGTGCAGGCTGCCCTTCATCAGCGCCTCGGCGCGGCCTTCGCGGACGGCGGCGACGGCCGCTTCGGCGGACGCGTGGCTGTGTGGCGTGTCGATCCGCTCGAAACCCCGAATATCGACGCCGGCCGCTTCCGCCGCCTGGTCGATCTTCGCGCGCGGCCCGACGAGCAGCGGCCGGATCAGGCCGGCCGACGCGGCGTCGACCGCGCCCGCGATCGACGCCGCGTCGCAGGGATGAACGACGGCGGTCGGCGTGGACGGCTCTCGTTCCGCCCGTTCGATCAATGTATGCAGGCTGTCCATGCCGCCGTCTCCGCTCGCATCCTCAGTCCGATTTGAAAGCCTGATGCGGACCGGCGCGCCTAACCGACCTGATTTCGCGGCACCTCGCGGAACGGACGGTCGGTGTCGTGGCGGGCTTCCTTCGGCATCTTCAGGATGCGTTCGGAAATGATGTTCCGCTGAATCTCGTCCGTGCCCCCGGCTATCGAGATCGCCGGGGTGGAGACGAGGATTTCGGCAACGACGCCGTCCATGTGCGCGTCGTCGCCGGTCAGCATCGCATCCGGACCGGCGATCAGCGTATGCGCCCGGTTGGCCGCGCGGGCGACGTGGCTCGCCGCCAGCTTGCCGATCGAACCCTCCGGACCCGCCGGCCGAGCCGCTGGGCGGCGCGGGCGCGAAGGGCGGTCCATTCGGTCGACTTCGCCAGGGTCAGCACCCGGGCGATTTCCTGCCGGACTTCCGGATCGTCGAAACGGCCCTGGGCCTTGGCGTGCTCGATCAGGAGATCGACGCGTCCGGTGCGCTGCGGATACCAGGTGTAGGGCGCCATGACGGTCGCAATTTCCTGGCGCTCTTCCTCGTAGATGCGCTCCGGACGGTCGCTGCCCTGGTCGTAGCGGCGGGCGCCGTCGGCGCCGCGACGCTCGTGCATCAGTGTCGTGGTCGCGACCTGCCAGCCTTCGCCAAGCTCGCCGACCTGGAATTCCGGCTCGATCACGGCGTCGGTGATGAAGACCTGGTTGAACGAGGCGTGGCCGTTCATCTGCTTCAGCTGATGCACCTCGACGCCCGGCTGGTGCATGTCGAGGATGAAATAGCTGAGGCCCTTGTGCTTGACCGCGTCCCAGTCCGTCCGCGCGAGCAGCAGGCCGAAATGGGCGTGATGCGCGCTCGTCGTCCAGACTTTCTGGCCGTTGATGATCCACTTGCCGTCCTTGAAGTCGGCCCGCGTGGCGGCGCCGGCGAGGTCGGATCCGCTGCCGGGCTCGCTGAAGAGCTGGCACCAGGTCTCCTCGCCGGTCAGGATCTTGCGCAGGAACTTCTCCTTATGCATGTCCGAGCCGTGGGCGAGGATCGTCGCGGCGGCGAGCACGCGGATGCCCATCTTGGCGACGCCGACGGCGCCGAACTTCTTGAACTCCTCGTCGACGACAGAGGTCATCGACATGGGCAGCCCGCGCCCGTGCCATTCCTTCGGCCAGTGCGGCATGCCCCAGCCGGAATCGGCCAGCATATTGCGCCATTCGACCAGGCCCCGGTTCGGATCCCAGTTCTCTTCCAGGTACTTGCGGACTTCGGCGCGGACGTCGGCTTCGGTGATCTCGCTCATCGGTCAGGCGCTCCAGTTCTGCAGCAGGCGTTCGCGGTGCGCGGCGGCGGAACCCAGGAAGTTCTCGCTCGACTTCGCGCGCTTGAACCAAAGCTGCGTGTCGTTGTCGAAGGTGAAGCCGATGCCGCCGTGCATCTGCACGGCGTGTACGGCGGTCTGCATGTAGGCGTCGGACGCGGCCGCCTTGGCGAGCGACGCGATGGCCGAGGCGTCGGCGTCGCCGTCGTCGAGCGCGGACGCCGCGGCATAGGCCGCCGCCTTGGCGAGTTCGACTTCGAGCAGCATGTCGGCGGCCTTGTGTTTGGTCACCTGGAAGGAGGCGATCGCACGGCCGAACTGCATGCGCATGGAGACGTACTCCAGCGCGTCCTCGCGGAGCCGCTCGGCGCCGCTCGCCATTTCGCCGGCGAGGCAGGCGACGTCGTCGCCGAGCCGCTCCGCCGGAGCGGCGGCGAAGTTCAGTCGGGCGAGCTTACGCGTCGGATCCATCGGCGCGAGCGCCCGGCGGGTGACGCCCTCGCCGTCGCCCTTCAGGTGGAAGAGGCCGATCCCGCCGTCCGGCAGCCGGGCCGCGACGACGATCAGGTCCGCCGTCATGCCGTCCAGCACGTAGGACTTCGTGCCGGTCAGCGTGTAGCCGTCGCCCGATTTCTCGGCGCTCATCTCGTCGGGCGCCCAGCCCTTGCCGGGTTCGGCCGCCGCCAGCGTCCCGATCGTCTCGCCCGCGGCGAGGCCGGGCAGCAGCGCGCGCTTCTGGTCTTCCGAGCCGGCGGCGAGGATCGCGGTCGAGGCCATCACGGTCGAGGCGAAATAGGGGGCGCAGGCAAGAGCGCGGCCAAGCTCCTCCGCCGCCATCTGCAGTTCCACGACGCCGAATCCGGCGCCGCCATATTCCTCCGGAATATGCAGCGCGGTCAGCGCCAGATCCTGGCTCATCGCGCGCCATACGGCCGGGTCGTAGCCGGCGTCGGTCGCCATCAGCTTGCGGACTTCGCTCGCCGGCGACTTCGCTTCCAGGAAGCGCCTGAGCATGCTGCGGAACTCTTCCTGTTCCTCGGTAAAGCTGAATTTCATCGCGTTGGGTTTTGCCTAGCCTCGGGTTTCGGATGCGGCGTCAGCTTCCTCCAACTCCGAGGGGCATGCAAGAAACCGCCAAGCGCATGGGCGCCTGTTGGGATCGCACGATCTATTTCGTTATCATCCGCGCGCCTTCGCCGTCTCCGGGAGAGAGAGAACGCCATGCCCGCACGCATCATCGGAATGCTTGGCGTCATGCCGCCCAAGAGCGCGTCGACGCTGCTCGTCATCGAAGGCGACGTCTCGCCCGATTTCATCATCGAGCACGCCAGGGCGCACGAAGCGGCGGGCTATGACATGGCGCTGGTGGGGTATTCGTCGTCATCGGCGGAAGGCTTCCTGGTCGCGATGCATGCCGCCGCGCGAACCGAGCGCATCTCGTTCCTCCTGGCGCACCGGCCGGGCTTCGTCGCGCCGACCTTCTTCGCGCGCAAGGTCGCGACCTTCGACAAACTGACCGGCGGGACGGCGACTTCTCGCCGAAGGACGAGCGCTATCGCCGCGCCCAGGAATATCTCCACCTGATGAAGCGGACCTGGCGGGAGACCGAACCCTTCGACTTCGAGGGTGCGTTCTATCGGGTGCGCGGCGCTCACTCCGACGTCCGGCCGGTGCAGGACCCGCGGCCGCTGATCATGTTCGGCGGCGCTTCGGAGGGCGCGCTGGAGATGGGCGCGGCCGAATGCGACGTCTTCGCGATCTACGCCGAACCGCTCGCGACGACGGCCGAGCGCATCGCCGAGTTCCGGGCGCGCGCGGCGAAGCATGGCCGGACCGTCGGCTTCAACATGTCCGTCCGCCCGATCATCGCGGAGACGGAAGAAGCGGCTTGGGAGAAAGCGCGCGGCATTCTCGCCGGCATGGGCGGCAAACTCGGCTGGTCGCGGCAGGAGACGGACGGCGTACGCGCGCCGGTCGACAATGCCGGCCGGCGCCAGTTCGACTTCGCCTTGCAGCAGGAAGTGCACGACGCGCGGCTCTGGATGGGGATCACCAAGGCGACCGGGGCGCTCGGCAACACCTCCTGTCTTGTCGGCACGCCGCAACAGGTCGCGGACGCGATCCTCGAGTACTACAAGCTCGGCGTGGAATCCTTCCTGATCCGCGGGTTCGATCCGCTGGCGGACACGGCCGAGTTCGGCCGCGAACTGATCCCGTTGATCAAGGCCGGCGCGGAAGCGATTGACCGGCAGGCGGCCGCCTGAGGAGCGGCGGCGCTACAGGGTCTCGACCGGAGCGCCCGAACGCGTCACGCTATCCAATCTTCAAGAGTCGCGCGCGGGGGCTATGTCCCGTTCAGCACGCAATGAGACTCGGGCATCAACGGGATTGGAGACGCGGGGCATGCGGACGAACAAGATCAAGGAAATGTGGCGCGACGGGAAGTATGTGACGCTGGGCTGGCTCTCCGTGTCGCACGGCTTCACCGCCGAAATCATGGCGCGCCAGGGCTTCGACGCGCTCTGCGTCGACCTGCAGCATGGCCTCTCCGAAATGTCGGACGTGGCGCCGATGCTGCAGGCGATCTCGCAGACCGATACGGTTCCCGTCGTCCGGGTCGCCTGGAACGATCCGCCGGCCATCATGAAGGCGCTCGACCTTGGCGCCTACGGCATCATCGTGCCGCTGGTGAACAATGCGGAGGAGGCGGCGCGCGCCGTCGCCGCCTGCCGTTATCCGCCGGTCGGCATGCGCTCCTCGGGCCCGGTCCGCGCCATGCACTATGGCGGCGCCGACTATGTCGCGAACGCCAATGACGAGATCGTCGTGATGGCGATGATCGAGACCAAGGAAGGCATCGCCAACCTGGACGAGATTTGCGCGACGCCCGGCCTCGACGCGGTGTATATCGGCCCGGCTGACCTGTCCTTCGCGCTGGGCCTCACGCCCCGCGCCGACAACCCGGACAAGCTGCATCTCGAAACCTGCGACAAGATCCTGGCCGCCGCGCACAAGCATGGCATCAAGGCCGTCATGCACTGCGCCGGCGCCGAGTTCGCGGCCGGCGCCGTTAAGCGCGGCTTCGACATGGTCATGCTGACCTCGGACCTCGCCTGCATGATCGCCGGCGCACGCAATCAGCTCGACACGCTGAAGGAAAAGGCCGGCTGAGGCCGCCTGCGCGATGATCCGGCTGGAACGGGACGGCGACGTCTTCCTTCTGACGATGGACGCCGGCGAGAACCGCTGGACGACCAATTTCGTCCGGGCCTTCGCGGCCCGCCTCGACGACGTGGAAGCCTCCGAAGGTCCGGCGGCGCTGGTCACGACGTCGGCCAACGAGAAGTTCTTCTCGAATGGGCTCGACGTCGACTGGCGGCGCGGGGAGGGCGACGGCGAGGGCGGCGACAAGCGCGCCTTCGCGTCGGAGTTCATGGCGCTGATGGCGCGCCTGATCACCTTCCCCGTGCCGACGGTCGCCGCCGTCAACGGCCACGGCTTCGGCGCGGGGATGATGCTGGCGCTTTGCCACGACGTCCGTGTCATGCGCCAGGACCGGGGCTTTCTCTGCGCCAACGAGATCCAGATCGGCCTCGCCATCCCGGATCCGGAGTTGGCGCTCTTCCGGCACAAGATGTCGGGCAGCGCCTTCTTCGAAACGGTGCAACTGGCGCGCCGCTGGACCGGGCCGGATGCGATGGCGGCCGGGTTCGTGCGGGCGGTCGCGCCGCTCGAAGGCCTGACCGCCCTCGCGGTCGAGCATGCGCGACGGCTTGCGCCGCTCGGCGAGGACCGGGCGCTCTATGGCGGGCAAAAGGAGCGCATCTTCGGGACCGAACCCTCGATCAACGGACCGGCCGGGGCCGCCCATCTACTGAGAAACTACGCGCCCCACGGCTGAACGAGGGCCGGCGCCGTTCGGTCAGACGATCTGGTTCAAGAGATCGTCGCGGCCCGCCGCCAGACGATCCAGGTTCTCCAGCAGGGCATCGATGACGTTCGCTTCGTAGCGCTGCGTCTCGCCCCCGGTGTGCGGCGTGATGATCGC
>DAINCG010000024.1:6649-17690 GCA_036732525.1 Pseudomonadota bacterium
GAAGCCCCAGAGCGGCGAGTCGGCGGGCAGGGGCTCCGGTTCGGTGACGTCGATGCCAGCGCCGGCGATCACGCCCGACCGGAGCGCTTCGATCAGATCGTCCTGGTCGGCGCAGCCGCCCCGCGCGACGTTGATGAAGTAGCCCGTATCCTTCATCGCCTTGAAGGCGGCCGCGTTCATCAGGCCGCGCGTCTCCGGCGTCAGCGGGCAGGCGAGCACGACGATGTCCGCCCTTGGCAGCAGCGAGAGGAACGCGTCCGGCGCGTGCATTTCGTCGAAGGCGGCCGGCTTCTCGGCGGCGTTCCGGCGGACGCCGAGCGCGGTCATGTCGAAGGCCTTCGCCAGGCGGGCGATCCGTTCGCCGATCCGGCCGGCGCCGTAGATCAGGATCGTCTTGCCCGGCAGTTCGTCTTCCCGCTTGGGAATGTCGGCGATCATCGGGCGCCAGTGCGGGCGGCGCTGGTTGTCGCGCGCGACATGGATCTGGCGGGTGAGGCCCAGGATCAGCGCCAGCGCATGGTCGCTGACCGCGTTGGCGTTGACCCCGGCCGAATTGGCGAGACGGACGCCCTTGGCGCGCACCGCTTCCAGGTCGACCTGATCGTAGCCGACGGCGCAGACCTGGATGAACTTGAGCTTGGGCGCGTCCGCCAGGAATTCGTTCCGCCAGAAGCCGGACGCGACGAAGACGTCGCCTTCGCCGATGCGCGCCCGCGTCTCATCGATCGTCTCGGTCTGGAAGTGCGCGATGCCCGTATTCCGCGCGGCGAAGGTCTCAGCCAGGCGATATGCCGGATGGGCGAAGTGGATGCAAAGCTTGTCCTTGGTCGGAAAATCGCCCAACGCGCGGCTCCTCGTGTCTCTTGGTTCGGTCGGCAGCGTAACCTCTCAGGCTTGGCCGTCGGCGGCAAGCTTTGTGGCGGCCGCGCGGACGACGTCGGCGACCTGCTGCAATTGCCGGACCATCGGGCTCTTCTTGCGCCAGATCATGCCGATGGTCCGTTCGGGCTTCGGCGCGGCGAACCGCCCGACCGAGACGGCGGTCGAACGGGTTTCGAGCGGCACGGCCATGTCTGGTATCAGGGTGACGCCGATGCCGGCGCCGACCATCTGCACCAGCGTCGCCAGCGAATTGCCTTCCAGAATGTTCTTCGGCGCGGCGGAGTCGAGGTCGCAGAACGAGAGCGCCTGGTCTCGAAAGCAGTGGCCTTCCTCCAGCAGCAGGAGCCGCATCTCGCGGAGCGCCTTTCGGTCGGGCATCGGCTTTTCGGCGTCCGCGGCGGGACGGACAAGCACGAACTCTTCCTCGAAAAGCGGCAGCTCTTCCAGGGAAGCCTCCGAGATCGGCAGCGCCAGCACCGCCGTGTCGAGCCGTCCGTCGGCCACCTCATCGATCAGTGTCGGCGTCAGCGCTTCGCGCATGCGGATGTCGAGGCCGGCATGCGCCTGTTCCAGGCTGCGCATGATCGACGGCAGCAGATAGGGCGCGATCGTGGGAATGACGCCGATGCGCAGGCGTCCGACCAGTTCTTCCTGCGCCGCCCGCGCCAGGTCGGACAGGTCTTCGACCGACCGCAGGATGTCGCGCACCCGTTCGGAGAATTCTTCGCCGAGGCCGGTCAGTCGGACCTGCCGCGCATCACGCTCGAACAACGCCGCGCCGAGCGACGCCTCAAGCTCCTTGATCTGCATCGAGAGGGCGGGCTGCGAAATCGCGCAGGCGTCCGCGGCGCGGCCGAAATGCCGGTGATGGGCGACGGCGTCAAAATAACGGAGCTGTTTCAGCGTGATATTGTTCATAGGCGAAACTTATCGCGTGGATCAGAAGATTCAATTTCCGCTGATCGTAGCCGATTGCTACGTGAGGGCGGCGAAGAAAAGGCGACGGCGTGAGCCGATCGGCTTGATTCCGCGGCGCGAGACGGCCACGTCAACCGCAATAACCAACAAAGGAGAGAGATATGGACGGAAATAACGTCCCGAATTCCACCGGTTGTCCAGTCATCCACGGCGGCATGACGTCCACTGCGACGTCCGTGACCGATTGGTGGCCGAACGCGCTCAATCTGGACATCCTGCACCAGCACGACGTCAAGACGAACCCATTGGGCGAATCCTTCGACTACCGCGAGGAACTGAAGAAGCTCGACGTCGAGGCGCTGAAGCAGGACCTGCACGCGCTGATGACGGAAAGCCAGGACTGGTGGCCGGCCGACTGGGGCCACTACGGCGGTCTGATGATCCGTATGGCGTGGCACGCGGCCGGCTCCTACCGGATCGCGGACGGCCGCGGCGGCGGCGGCACGGGGAACCAGCGCTTCGCGCCGCTGAACTCCTGGCCGGACAACGTCAATCTCGACAAAGCGCGGCGCCTGCTCTGGCCGATCAAGAAGAAGTACGGCAACAAGATCAGCTGGGCCGACTTGATGATCCTGGCCGGCAACGTCGCCTACGAGTCGATGGGTCTGAAGATGTTCGGCTTCGCGTTCGGACGCGAAGACATCTGGCACCCGGAGAAGGACGTCTACTGGGGCTCCGAAAAGGAATGGCTGGCGGCCGGTCGCTACGACGAGGGCGAGAAGCGCGAGTCGCTTGAGAATCCGCTCGCCGCGGTCCAGATGGGCCTGATCTACGTCAACCCGGAAGGCGTGGGCGGCAATCCGGACCCGCTCAAGACGGCGCAGGACATTCGCGTCACCTTTGCGCGCATGGCGATGGACGACGAGGAAACGGTCGCGCTCACCGCGGGGGGCCATACCGTCGGCAAGACTCACGGCAATGGCGATCCCGCCGATCTCAGCCCGGATCCGGAAGGCGGCGCAGTCGAGGACCAGGGCTTCGGCTGGCTGAACAAGAAGGGCCGCGGCATCGGCCGGAACGCCGTCACCAGCGGCATTGAAGGCGCCTGGACGACCCATCCGACCAAGTTCGACGACGGCTACTTCAAGATGCTGCTCGGCCATGAGTGGGAGCTGAAGAAGAGCCCGGCGGGCGCGCACCAGTGGCAGCCGGTCGACATCAAGGAAGAGGACATGCCGGTCGACGTGGAGGACCCGTCCATCCGCTGCATGCCCATCATGACCGACGCCGACATGGCCATGATCAAGGATCCGGCATACCGGAAGATCATGGAGAAGTTCGCGGCCGACCATGCGTACTTCTGCGACGCCTTCGCCCGGGCCTGGTTCAAGCTGACCCACCGCGACATGGGACCGAAAGCGCGCTACATCGGCCCGGAAGCGCCGGAAGAGGATCTCATCTGGCAGGATCCGGTGCCCGAAGGCCCCACGAACTACGACGTCGGCGGCGTCAAGCGGAAGATCGCCGAGAGCGGTCTGTCGATCGCCGAGATGGTGGCGACCGCCTGGGACAGCGCCCGGACCTATCGCGGCTCCGACATGCGCGGCGGCGCCAACGGCGCGCGCATCCGCCTTGCCCCGCAGAAGGACTGGGAAGGCAATGGAGCCGATCGCCAAGGCGGCCGGCGCCAGCGTCGCCGACGTGATTGTGCTCGCCGGCAATGTCGGCATCGAGAAGGCCGCGAAGGCGGCCGGATTCGATGTCGCCGTGCCCTTCGCGCCTGGCCGCGGCGACGCGACCGACGAGCAGACGGACGCGGACTCGTTCGAGCCGTTGGAGCCGATCCACGACGGCTATCGCAATTGGCTGAAGACGGAATACGCCGTCGCGGCCGAGGAGCTGATGGTCGACCGAACCCAGCTGATGGGCCTGACCGCCCATGAGATGACGGTGCTCGTCGGCGGCCTCAGGGTGCTCGGCGCGAATTATGGCGGCGCCAAGCACGGCGTCTTCACCGATCGGGAAGGCGCCCTGACGACCGACTTCTTCGTCAACCTGACCGATATGGCGAACGCCTGGAAGCCGGCCGGCGATAACCTCTACGAGGTGCGCGACCGGAAGACCGACGCGGTCAAATGGACGGCGACGCGGGTTGATCTCGTCTTCGGCTCGAATTCGATCCTCCGGTCCTACGCCGAGGTCTACGCCCAGGACGATTCGAAGGAGAAGTTCGTGCGCGACTTCATCGCCGCCTGGACGAAGGTCATGAACGCAGACCGGTTCGACCTCGCCTGACCTGACCCGACTTGAGCAGGTCGCACGAGCCCCGCGCCGTCCAAATGGCGGCGCGGGGCTTCTTCTTTAAGGCTGGGTTCGCCGGTGGTTGGCCTGCCGGCCCCGTTGGCTCAATCGGAACGCGTTTCCGAGGCGCTCGAACGCTTAAGCGCCATTGGCGCTAAGGCGTGATCGCCGCGCCGCCGTCGACGTTGATGACCTGGCCCGTGACGTAGGCGCCAGCCTTCGACGAGAGGAAGAGCGCGGCGCCCGCGATTTCGTCCGGGTCGCCGAGCCGCCGCAACGGCAGCTTCTCGTTGATGCGCTCGAGGCGGACCGGGTCGGTCCAGAGCGCCTTCGCAAAGTCGGTCTTGATCAGGCCCGGCGCGATGGCGTTCACGCGCACGCCGCTCGCGCCGTACTCCAGCGCAAAGTTCCGGGCGAGCTGGTGCTCCGCGACCTTGGAAACGGCATAGGCGAAGAGCTCGACCGAGCCTTGCAGGCCGGAGATCGAAGCGATGATCGTGACGGAGCCCTTGCCGCGCTCCGCCATCCCGGGGATCACCATGTTGCAGAGCCAGAAGGTGCTGCGGACGTTTGTCTCCATCACCTTGTCCCAGGCGGAATCCGGCATGTCCTTCGAGGGCCCGTAGTACGGGTTGACCGCCGCATTGGGGACGAGGATGTCGATCGGGCCGAATTCGGATTCCGTCTGCCGTACGAGCGCCTCAAGCTGTTCCTTGTGGCCGATGTGGCAGGGGATCGCGACCGCCTTGCCGCCGCGGTCGGCCCACTTCTCGTTGATCTCCGCCGCGACCGCGTCGCAGACGTCCGCCTTCCGGCTGGAGACGACGACTTTGGCGCCGTACTGGGCCATGCGGCTGGCGATCGCCTTGCCGATGCCTTTGGTCGAACCGGTGATCAGTGCGGTCTGGCCGGAGAGATCGAAAATGTCGTCCATGTCGAGCGGGTCCCTTGCGCGTTTGCTCTGGCAGTCAGTCGGGCGCGCGGCTGCGCGCGAAGAAGGCGCTGACGGTAGCCTCTGCGACCGATTCCAGGAAGGCCGCGGTTTCGGCGTCGACAGGGCCGTCGGGCGGCGGCGGCCGGTTGGGCAGGACCCCGTAAAGCGTCCGGACGACCGTCGCGGCGGCGAGATAGGTGCCGCGGGCCGTCGGATGCGAACCGTCCACCGGGTCGTGCAGACCGATATCCGGCCGCCGTCGATAGGCTTCCTCGAAAGCGAGGCCGACGGGAATGACCTGCGCGCCGACCGCATTCCCGACATCGACGTAGAGCGCTTCGAGGCCGCGGATCTGCCCCGGATCGGCCAGAAAATGCGGGTTGGCGTAGCCGGGCGTCATGTAGAGCGCGAGACGCGCGCCGGCCGCCCGGATCGGCGGCGCGGCGGCGTCGATCGCCGCGCGGAACCGGTCCCGCTGTGCGGGCCCGCGGCTGCTGGAGGAGTGCTCCTGCAGGACGACGAGATCAAAGCCGTGCTGGCCGCCGAGCCGGTCGACGAGACGCGGCAGGTCGTGCTCGTCGAGCCGTCCGTTGCTGATGGTCGCCTCGCGGTAGTGGATGCGGCGGAGCTCGGCCCGGTCCGTCCGCGCCGCGATGCGCTGGGCTTGCTGGTGCAGGCCGCCATTGTAGTAGAGATAGCTGTTGCCGACGAAGAGGACGCGAAGCGGCGTCCATGTCCGATCGGGTCGGACGGCGGGCGTCGGGTCCGCGTCGGCCTGTCCGGACAGCAACACGACCGCCAGCGCGGCGGCGCGCAACGCCCTCAGTCGCATGGACGCCCGTCCGGCCTCGGTGCGCAATGCTGTTCGCCGTAAGGCGCGATCGCGAAATGCGTCGCGTGCGCGTCGGGCCCTTGAAGGACGAGCGCGATGTCGCCCGCCGCGGCATCCCCGGCGGCGTCCATCGCCGCCGCAAGGTCGAGGCCCGGCGTCTTCGCGGGTCGCTCCGGCGCGGCGATCCAAGGGCCGAGCCACAGGCGCCGACCAGGCGCGTCGTACGCCGCCAACATCCGGGCGCCGGACCAGCGGGGCGCGCCGATCGCCAGAGCCAGGCCGAACCGCAGACTCGGGGTTTGGACAGGGTAGGGGCCGTCGATCGCGAGATCGTCCGCCGGCGCGCCCTCCACGAAGACGCGGCCGATATTGGCGAGCGGCGGCGCCAGTCGCGGCGCGCCCTGGACGATCGGCAGCGTCTCCGGCTCGATCGAGCGCAGGATGTCCAGATCGTCCGGCCCCAAATGTTCCGGCCTGATGTCGATCAGGACATAGGAAAGATCCCGCAGCTGGGCATGGTCGTCGAGCAAGCCCGGCCGCGCGCCGTCGGCCGTCAGGTAGCGTGCGAGCCGGAGGGGCGGCCGCGCCATCAGGACCGGGCGACGACCTTCTGGACCTGCTCGCCGAGCCCTTCGATGCCAAGCCGCATCTCGTCGCCCGCGTTCAGGAACTGCGGCGGCTTCATGCCCGCGCCGACGCCGGGCGGCGTGCCGGTCATGATGATGTCGCCGGGCAGCAGCGTCATGTATTCGGAGACGAAGCTGACGATCTTCTTCACGCCGAAGATCAGCGTCTCCGTGGTGCCGTCCTGCCGACGTTCGCCGTTCACCTCAAGCCAGATCTTCAGGTTCTCGGGGTTCGGCACTTCGTCCTTGGTGACGAGCCAGGGGCCGACCGGCGCGAAGCCGTCGCCGCTCTTGCCCTTGGTCCACTGGCCGCCGGGGCGGGCCGTCTGGAACTCGCGCTCCGAGACGTCGTTGCCGACCGCATAGCCCGCGACATAGTCGAGCGCCTTATCTTCAGAGACAAACGACGCCTCCGAACCGACGATGATGCAGAGTTCCACTTCCCAGTCGAGCTGGGTCGAATGGGGCGGCTTCACCACCGGACCCGAAGGCCCGGCGAGCGCCGTCGACGACTTCAGGAAGATGATCGGCTCCGACGGCGGCTGCATGCCGACTTCGGCGGCATGGTCGGAATAGTTGAGGCCGATGCAGACGATCTTGGACGGCCGGTCGACCGGCGCCGCCAGCTGCACGTCGCCGGTGACCTTGGGCAGGCTTTCCGGGTCGATGGCGCCGATCAGCGCCAGGCCTTCGGGCGACACCGCCTCGGCGTCGATATCCGGCACGATGGCGGAGAGGTCGCGGATGTTGCCTGCGGCGTCCAGGACGCCAGGCCGGATTTCGTCGCCGGCGACGTAGCGAAGCAGCTTCATGTTTTCGTGTTCCTTATTCCGCCGCGGCCTGCTGCGGCTGGCCGCGGCCGGCGACGCCCGAAGCCACCAGTTCGCCGATCTCGCTGTCCGAGAGGCCCCATTTCGCCAGGATCTCGTCGGTGTGCTGGCCGGTCGATGGCGCTTCGTCCAGGTCGTGGCCGCCCTCGATCTTGCGGAAGCCCGGGATGTTGCACATCGGCAGGTCGCCCTGCATGCCCTGGTGCGCGATCCAGGAAATGCTCTCGACCGCCTTCACGTGCTCGTCGGCCATGAAGTCGTCATAGGTGGAGACCGGGGCGTTCATCACGCCGGCCTCGGTCAGGGCTTCGGCCCACTCCTCGGTCGTCTTCTTCAGGAACTCGGCGCGCACCATCGGCATCAGCACCTTTTCCTGGTCGATGCGCTTCTCGCGGCTGTCGAAGCGCGGGTCGGTCGCCCACTCCGGCTTGCCCAGCACCTTGCAGAGGCCGACATAGTGATGCTCGCGCATCGCGGTCACGTTGATGTAGCCGTTCGAGGTTTTCATCGTGCCGACGGGCACGTAGAGCACCTGGGGCTGGCCGCCCTCAAGGTAGTGCTCCATCACCTTCGCCGCCTGAAAGGCCGCGGCGGACTGCATCAGCGAGCAGTCGATATAGGCGCCCTCGCCAAAGCGGACCTTCCGCATCAGCGCGGCGGAGATCGCCTGGAAGGCGTAGAGGCCGGTCATGACGTCGACCGCGATCATGCCGATGCGCTGGGGCGTGCCCTGTTCGTCCCGGTTGATCGACATCCAGCCGGAGAACGCCTGGATGACGGAGTCCGTGACCGGCAGCTTGTTGTAGGGCCCGTTCTGGCCGAAGCCGGTGACGGAAAGGTAGATGACGTTCGGATTGACCTTCTTCACGTCTTCATAGGACAGGCCGAAGCGGCCCATGACGCCCGGACGGAAGCTCTCGACGACGACGTCGGCCTCGGCGGCGGCCTTCTGCACCAGCGCCTGCGCCTTCTTCTCCTTCATGTTGAGGGAGACGGAGCGCTTGCCGCGGTTGAAGATGATCGCGTGGGCGCAGGTGTCGCCGTACATCTTGCCGAGGGTGCGGCCCCAGTCGCCGTCGATGGGCTCGATCTTGGTGACTTCGGCACCCTGCTGGGCGAGGAGCATGGTCGAGTGCGGGCCGGCCACGCCCTGGGTCAGATCGAGAACCTTGAAGCCTTCGAACGGCAAGCGTTGGGCGCTCATTTTCGGAACGTTCCTCCGAGCTGGATTTTCTTGGATTTACGCCAATTTAAACGGCCGGCGCAACGGGCGTCAATCGTTACGGGCCTTGGGTTGGCACTCGATCGTGCTATCTGCTAATTCACCATCGAGACCTGCGGGATTTCAAAGACATGATCCGGTATGCCTTGGCCTGCGATGCGGGGCACGAGTTCGAAGCCTGGTTTCCGGGAATCGAAGCCTGCGACAAGCAACTGAAGCGGGAGCTCGTGGCCTGTCCGGATTGCGGCTCCGTCAAGGTGAAGAAGGCGCTGATGGCGCCGGCGGTCTCGACCCGGAAGGACAAGGACGCCGCGAAGAAGCAGGTGATGGCGTTCGCCGCGCACCAGGCGAAGCTCCAGGCGATCCGCGAACATGTCGAGCAGAACTTCGAAAACGTGGGCGATCGCTTTCCGGAAGAGGCGCGGCGCATCCACTACGGCGAGACGGAACGTCGCGATATCTATGGCGAAGCGACGCTCGCCGAAGCCAAGGACCTTGTCGACGAGGGCGTCGAGGTGGCGCCGCTGCCCGGCCCCGTGCGCACCGACGCCTGATCTGCGCTAAGCTCCGTCCCCTGGGAATGCGGGGCGGGAGCGCGATATGACAGCCACGACAATGACGACCGGCGCGGCGATCGTCGAACGGACGCTTGCGCATGGGGTCGATACCGTCTTCGGCCTGCCGGGCGTGCAGACCTATCCGATCTTCGACGCCCTGGCGCTCGCCGGCGACCGGGTCCGCCTGATCGGCGCCCGCCACGAGCAGGCGACCGCCTACATGGCCTTCGGCTATGCCAAGGCGAGCGGCCGGCCGGGCGTCTACACCGTCGTGCCGGGGCCGGGCGTGCTGAACACGACGGCGGCGCTCTGCACCGCCTTCGGCACGTCGGCCCCGGTGATGTGCCTGACCGGACAGGCGCCCAAGGACTTCATCGGCAAGGGGCGCGGCCATCTCCACGAACTCCCCGATCAGCGCGGCACGCTCCGCACCCTGATCAAATGGGCGGAGCGGGTCGACGATCCGGCAAGCGCGCCGGCGCTGGTCGACATGGCCTTCCGCGAAATGCTGTCGGGCCGGCCGGGGCCGGTCGCGCTCGAAAGCGCCTGGGACGTGCTGGCCGAGACCGGGGAGGTCGTCATGGGCCCGGCGCCTGGACTGCCGCCGCCGCCGGAGCCCGACAGCGACCTGGTCGACGCGGCTGTGAAACGGCTCGCCGGCGCGAAGCGGCCCATGTTTTGGGTCGGCTCCGGCGCGCAGCACGCGGCGCCCGCGATCCTGGCGCTGGCGGAACGGCTGGGCGCGCCCGTCGCCGCCTTCCGGGGCGGCCGGGGCATCGTGCCGAGCGACCATCCGCTCGGCCTCTCGCTCGCCGAGGCTCGCAAGCTCTGGGAGGAGACGGACCTCGCCATCGCGATCGGCACGCGGATGGAAGGCCCCTACATGCGCTGGCGCGGCATGCAGTACGGTCCCCGGCCGGCGACGCCCGCGCTTGTCCGCATCGACATCGACCCCCAGGAGCATGCGCGCCTTCCGGCCGACGTGGCGATCACGTCGGATTCCGGGACCGGCGCCGCCGCGCTATTGGCCGCGGTGGAGAAGGCGGGCGTCGAAAGAGCCGCCTGGGGCGACCGCATCCAGGAAGCCAAGGCCGCGACGATGGCGGAATTCCGCGACAAGTTGCAGCCGCAGATGGCCTATTTGGATGCGATCCGGGCCGTGCTGCCGCGCGACGGCGTCTTCGTCGAGGAGCTTTGCCAGGCCGGCTACGTCTCCTACTCGGGATTTCCGGTCTATTCGCCGCGGACCTATGTGACGTCCGGCTACCAGGGCACGCTCGGCTACGGCTTCATGACCGCGCTCGGCGCCAAGGCGGCCGTCGGCGACCGGCCGGTCGTCTCGATCGCGGGCGACGGCGGCTTCATGTTCGGCGTCCAGGAACTGGCGACAGCGGCGCAGTACGGGCTGAACGTCGCGGCGGTCGTCTTCGACAACGGCGCTTACGGCAACGTCCGCCGCGACCAGATTCGCCGCTTCCAGGGCCGCGAACTGGGGTCCGCTCTGGTCAACCCGGATTTCCTGAAGCTCGCGGAGAGCTTCGGCGTAAGCGGTCTGCGCGCGGAGACGCCGGAGGCGCTGGGGCCGGCGCTGGAGCAGGCGCTTGCCGCGGGCGGCCCGACGCTCATCCATTGCCCGGTGACGTTCGGGTCGGAGGCCGACCCCTGGCCCCATATCATCGAGGGCCGCTAGGGGTTCACGCGCCCCGGAAACTGACGAGGTCGGCCTGTACGATGTAGTAGATCGCGATGGTCATCAGGATCGCGCCGGCTGTCGCGGCCAAGGCCTTCAGGCCGATGCGGGGCCGCGCGGGCGCGCTTTCGACATGTCCGACCTCGGGGTTCTGGCGCGGCTGTGCGCCGAACGGCAGCGCCATCAGGAAGCAGAACCACCAGGTCAGGACGAAAACGACGATAAGGCTTGCGATGGACATCAGGTCCC
>DAINCG010000024.1:17732-20274 GCA_036732525.1 Pseudomonadota bacterium
TCGAGCCGATAGAGGCCCCCGTCCTCCGCGTCGGTCAAGAGGTAGATCAGACCGTCCGGCCCGACCGAAACCTCGCGGATCCGGCCGATCATGTCGTCGATCAGCCGCTCTTCGCGGACGACCTTGTCGCCGTCCAGAACCAGCCTGGCCAGAAGCTGGAACTTGAGCGCGCCGACGAGAAGATCGCCTTTCCAGCCGGGAAAGGCGTCGCCGTCGTAGAACGCCATCCCGGAGGGCGCGATCGACGGGTCCCAATAATGGATCGGCGCTTCGAAGCCCGGCCCGGTGCCGGCGTCGGCGATCTTCGGGCCGTAGTATTCGCGGCCATAGGTGTAGCGGGGCCAACCGTAGTTCGCGCCGGCTTTCAGGATGTTCACCTCGTCGCCGCCCCTGGGCCCGTGCTCATGCACCCAGATGGCGCCGGTCGAGGGATGTACGGCCATGCCTTGCGGATTTCGGTGACCCGTCGTGAACATTTCCGGCGGTCCGTCGGGCGGAAAGCGGTAGACGGATCCCGCCGGATCGTTCGGGTCCTGGGCGCGGTCGCGTTCGCCCCGGTCGCCGAAGGTCGCGTAGAGCGCGCCGTCCGGGCCGAAGCGGAGCCGGCCGCCGAAATGCCGGCTGGTATTGCTGCGCGGCGCGGCGTCGAACAGCGGGCGGACCGCCGTCAGTCGGTCGCCGGCGAGCCGGGCCTCCGAAACGCGGGTCAGCACGCCGCCGCTGCCGGCATGCGCGTAGGACATGACAATGCGGCCGGTGCGGGCGAAGTCGGGCGCGGGTTTGACGTCGAACAGCCCGCCTTGGCCGAAATTGGCGACGCCCGGAACGTTCAGCACGCCGCGCGCGGATGCGTCGCCCGGACGCCAACGGAGCAGCCGGCCGGGCCGCAGCGCGATCAGCGCTTCGCCGTCCGGACATCGACCATGGATTCTCAAGCGAGCCGAGCAGCTTCACCACGCGAAAACTGGCGTCGGCGCTGTCGACCCGGTTTGCAATCACCTCAGCCGCGTTCGCCGCCGACGTCGTAACCGCCAGCAGCGCCGCCGCGGCCAATCCGCCTAGGCGCATGTCGTGCTCCCGAATTCTCGTGTCGCCCCATATCTGTGGTCGCATTGCGTCGACGCCAAGCCGGCGCCGGCGGCGGCTGCATTTCCCGCTGCAATCGCATAAGGATACGCCTCTTCGCCAAGACGGCCGCCCCGAGGTGATTCGCCCAGATGCTTGCTCGCCTGTGCTTCCACGCGACGCTCGCGATTGCGCTTCTGCCGGCGCTGCTGTTCGCGGGCCGACCGCTTTGGGTCCTCGCGCCCGCTGCCGTCGCCGCCGGCCTCGTCCTGATCGTCGCCGCCGCCGCGCGTTTTCGAGCGCCCAACGGCGGCATGACATGGAGCGACCGTCTGGTGCTGGCTGCGGGCCTCGCGTGGCTCGCGGTGATCGGCTATGCGGCAAGTCAGGCGTTCGGCGTCGGCCCCGCCGCCGGCGCGGGCGGCGACTGGGCAGGAATTCCAGGCGCGGGGTTCGCTCAACGCCGGCGCGACGGCGCTCGGCTGCCTCCGGCTTTCGCTCTACGCCGGCGTGTTCTTGCTCGCCTATTGGACCTGTCGCGGCCGCGACGACGCTTGGCGGGTGATGTGGGCGGTCGTTGGCGTCGCGACCGCGGCCGCGCTCTACGCCGTGCTCGCCAAGATCGCCGGCGTCGAATACGTGCTTTGGCAGGAGAAGCGCTACTATGTCGGCTACGCGACCGGCCCGTTCCCGAACCGGAACACGTTCGCGACTTTCCTCGCGATCGGGCTTGCCGCCAATGTCGCGATCTGGGCCCGGGCGCTGCGCCGGGCCGCCCCGGGCGACATCGAAGGGCAGGAAAAGCTGCGCCTCGTGCTTGAGTTCGCGACCAAGCGGGGCGTCCTGCTGGCCGCGCCGGGTCTTCTGATGGCGCTGGCCGGGCTGATGACCGGCTCGCGCGCCGGGCTCGCCGCCATGGCGCTCGCGGTGGTCGCGACGGCCCTCGTCATTGCGTTGCGCACGGCCAGCGCCCGGTCCCCGGCTTCGATCGCCGCGATCGCGGGCGTCGTCGCAATCCTCGGCGCGCTCTGGGCGCTCGGCGGGTCCGGCGCGGCCAATCGCGGCGTCAGCCTCGACGCCTCATACGAGCAGCGGGCCGAGCTCTTCCAGGACACGCGCCGCATGATTGCCGAGGCGCCGCTTGCGGGCGTCGGTCTCGGCGCGTTTCCGGAGGCGATCCATCGGCACAAGACGACGGAACTTACCAATGACTGGCGGCGCGCGCACAATGTCTATCTGGAGGCGGCGGCGGAGCTGGGTCTGCCGGCCGCGGCGCTGATGTTGCTCGCTGTCGGCCTCGTCGGGTTCGCGGCGGCGCGCGCTGTCTTCACGCGCCGTCGCCTCGCGCCGATGGCCGCCGCCTCGGTCGGCGGCCTCTTGGCGGCGGCGGCGCACAGCCTCGTCGATTTCCCGTTGCAGGAGCCGGCAGTGGTCCTCGTCCTCGCCGTGACGCTCGGTGCGGCGGCGTCGCAGGCCG
>DAINCG010000025.1:0-1338 GCA_036732525.1 Pseudomonadota bacterium
ACAGCGACGACGCCCTCGTCCCGGCGGCGACGGCGTTCGCACGGCGCTTCTGCAACGCCTCGACGGCGGCGATCGGCACGGCGAAGGTGCTGATGCAGAAGGCCTACGAGAGCGATCACCGCACCATGCTGGAGTTCGAAGCGTTCGGCCAAGCGCAGCTCTACGGCACCGAGTTCCACCAGGAGGCCGTCCGCCGCTTCGCCGCCAAGGAGCCGGCGCTGTTCGACTGGGAGCAGATGGAACGCGACGCGGCCGAATAGGCGGGCGTCAGAATTCCGGCTTGGCGATCATGACCCAGACCAGGGCCAGCATCGCCAGAAAGCCTGGCCAGCCGAGCAGAAACCAGATCCGCATGATCCGGCCGAGCGCGGCCGGCGCCGGCGCGCCTGAGACGACCGCCGCCGCCGCCAGATCACGTGCGCGAAGCTGCAGGCCAACGACCGGCGCCCAGCAGCAAAAGACGAAGGCGTAAAGCCCGTAGGCCAAGACGAGCCAGTCCGCGAGCGGGTCCCAGCCGGCATGGAGGATTAGCGCGGCGCCGGTCAGCGGCTGGATCAGGCCCGCTGTCAGCGTGAAGGTCCAGTCGGCCTTCACGACGAGCCGCGCCACCGCTGCGAACGCCGCCATGTCGCCGGCGCGCCAGGCTGTCCACTGGAACCAGGCGATGCCCGCGCCCGTGCCGAACAGCACGGCGGCGCCCAAAATATGCGCCCACTTCAGCATGACATACGCGTCAATCACTTCTCGGTCCCGAACAAGAAGCAGAGCGCAGCCAGCCCAGCAGCAGCGAACAGGACGCCCGCCCACGCGGACCACAACGCCAGCAGAAGACTGGCCGCCGCGAGCACCGCCATGGCGGGACGCAGAAAATAGACTCGGGCGGCGCGCCGGTCCTGCCCGCTGCTCGGACGCCGCGCCAGCGCCTCGGCCATCGGCATCGGCCGAAATCCAATCGCGGCGGCGAAGGCCGCGCCGTCCGCATCCGCCCCGGCCTCGATCTGGCGGAGGGCCGTCGGGTTGATTGGACCGAGCCGCAACAGGCGCCCCACATGCGCCGCCGACCGGACGAGCGGCATCGGGACATGCAGCGCCGGCGCCGGCGGCAAGTCGAGCCATGCGCGCAGGCGGCGCACGATCTCCAAGAGCGTCACGGTCTCCGGCCCCGCCGGCTCCAGGATGCGCCCGACAGTCCGATCGGTCGTCAATGCGATGTCGATCGCGCGGCAGAGGTCGTCCAAATGGATCGGACTGAAGCGCTGATCGCCGGCGCCCGGCAGCGGCATTGCCAACGGAAACGCAGCGAGGCCGCGCAGGAGAGCCGTGCCGCCATAGGCGCCG
>DAINCG010000025.1:1348-3255 GCA_036732525.1 Pseudomonadota bacterium
CCATAGACGAGCGATGGCCGCAGGATCGTCCAGTCCGGTGCGGCGGACGCGACAAGCATCTCGTCAGCCGCGCGCTTCGTCCGAGCGAAGTCGGTGTCGGCGGGGCCATCGACGCCGACGGCCGACACGTGAACGATATGGCCGACGCCCGCCGTCCGGCAGGCTTCGAAAAGCGCGCCGGCGCCGCGCACATGGACCGCGTCGGCGTCCCGCTCCAGCACGCCGGCGCAGTTCACGGCCGCATCGACGCCCGCGAGCGCTTCGGCGAGCGCCGCCTTATCGACCGGACGGGCGAGGTCGAGGCGATAGACTTGAAGCGCTGGGAAGCGACGCGCCGCCGCATCGGCATCGCGCGCAATGGCCAAGACCTCTCGGCCGTTCGCCAGCAGGGCCGCCACGACGGCGCGGCCGATGAAGCCGGTCGCGCCGACGACGGCGACGCGCAACCGGCCGCTCCCGGCGGGCTACTCTGCCGCCTGCAGCCGCACGTAGCCGTCGCGGGTCTGCGGCAGCTTCTTCCGAAGGATGCCGGAGGCGACGACGTTGCGCAGCACTTCCGCCGTGCCGCCGCCGATGGTGAACATGCGCACGTCGCGCGCCATGCGCTCCAGAGGCAGATTGCGGGAATATCCACGTGCGCCAAAGAGTTGGAGCGCATCGTTCACAACTTGGATCGCATTCTCGGAGGTGAAGATCTTCGCCTGCGCGGCCATCACCTTGTCCGGGAAGCCGCCCTCGCCGCTCGCCGCCGCCTTGTAGATCAGCGCCTGGGCGGCGGCGATCTTGATAGACATGTCGGCGATGCGCCACTGCACGCCCTGGAACTCGTCGATCGGCCGGCCGAACTGCTCGCGCTTGCCGGACCATTCGAGCGCGAGTTCGTAGGCGCCCTGCATCACGCCGAGCGCCACCGCGCCCGCACCGACGCGCTGGCTGTTATAGGCGGTCATCAGATCGGCGAAGCCCTTCTCGAGGCCGCGCGGCGGCACGACGAGCGCCGAGGGCGGAACCTCCATCTCTTCGAAGGCGATCTCGGCTTCGGGAATGCCGCGAAGCCCCATGGTCGGCTCGCGCTGAACGATGCGCAGTCCCTCGGTCTCGTCGCGGACGGCGAGGAAGCCGCCGACGCCCTCATAGCGTCCGTCCTCATCGAAGACCTTGGCGAAGATCAGGTGCAGGCGCGAGACGCCGCCGCCGGTGATCCAGTGCTTGCGGCCATTGATGACATAGCGGTTGCCGCGCTTGTCGGCCCGGCTGGTCATCCCGGAGGCGTCGGACCCGGCGTCCGGCTCCGTGATGCAGATCGCCGGCTTGTCGCCCGCCAGCACCATGTCGGCCGCCATCCGCTTCTGGTCTTCCGACCCGTAGGCCATGATCGCGGAGACGGCGCCCATGTTGGTTTCGACCGCGATTCGGCCGGTGACGGCGCAGGATTTCGCCATTTCCTCGACGACCAGCGTCGCGTCGAGCCAGGACCGGCCATGCCCGCCATAGGCTTCCGGAATGGTCATGCCGAGGAAGCCGGCGTCCTTCAGCAGGTCGACATTGTCCCAGGGATATTCCTCCGTCCGGTCCACCTCGGCCGAGCGCGCGCGCACCTGACCTTGCGAGACTTCGCGGGCCCTGGCCTGAAGATCGCGCTGATCGGGCGACAGAAGGACGGACATGTGCTGGACGCTCCCGGGGACATGATCGATGCGGCCCCGGGCCGCGGCCAAGCCTCAGTCGGCGGCCGGCGGCAGGGCGTTCACGGGCATGTTATCAATCAAACGCACGTTTCCCAACCACGCCGCGGCGAAGATTCGCGCGTCTGCGGCGTTTTCCGCGATCGGGCGAAGGTCCGCCCCGCGGCGAAGCTCGACGTAGTCGACCTTGCGGAAGCCGCCCGCCAGGATGTCCACCTCGGC
>DAINCG010000025.1:3291-4421 GCA_036732525.1 Pseudomonadota bacterium
GTCCGCGCCGCCGCGCACCGCTTCGGCGGCGGCGCGCAGCGCGCGCGGCAAGGCGCCGGCCAATGCGCGTTCGTCATTCGAAAGCCGCGCATTCCTCGAAGATAGCGCAAGGCCGTCCGCCTCCCGGACCGTCGGGCAGGGATGGATGCGAATCGGAATGTTCAGGTCCTCGACGAAGCGGCGGACGACCATCAGCTGCTGGTAGTCCTTTTCCCCGAAGAAGGCGCCGTCGGCGCCGGATTGCAGGAACAACTTCGTGCAAACCGTCGCCACGCCGTCGAAATGTCCGGGCCGGTCGGCGCCGCAGAGACCCGCGCTGACGCCGCTCACGGAAATATTCGTGGCATAGCCTTCCGGATACATCACGGCGCCGTCCGGCGCGTAGAGCAGGTGCGCGCCGACGGCGGCGAGCTTCGCCGCGTCCGAAACCTCCGTCCGCGGATAGTTCGCCAGATCCTCGGGCGAATTGAATTGCCGCGGATTGACGAACAGCGTCGCGACCGCGCGGTCGTAGGCCGCCAGCGCCGCCGCGACCAGGCTCATGTGCCCCGCGTGCAGCGCGCCCATCGTCGGGATCAGCCCGACGGTCAATCCTTGCGCCCGCCAGGCCGCAACACGCGACCGCAAGCTCTTGACGTCGCGCACGATCTCGACCGCGTTCTGAGACATCTCGCCTCTCCGCCGCGCGCCGCTGAAAGCGCGCGTTAACCGTATCCGCCCGATAGTCGCCGCAACGGCAGGGCCGCCGGCGCCCGGGAGCGGGAATTTGCGCTGGATTATAGAACGGTTGGCAATAGCGGTCGCCATGGCGTGCGTCATCGGCGTCGCGTCCGCGCGCCCGGCCGCCGCCGATCAGCCCTTTGCGCCAGTCGACCGGGAACCGCTCGCGGGAGCCGCCGTCGCGGCCGATTCGCCCGAAGCCCTCGACGCCGCCTGGTCCGTCCTGCGCGCAGGCGGCACTGCGGTCGACGCCGCGCTCGCCGGGGCCTTCGTGCTCTCTGTCACCATGCCGGAAGCCGTCAGCATCGCCGGCGCCGGGGCGGCGCTGCGCTATGACGGCAAGGGCCGGCACATCACGGCCTATGTCGGCCGGGAAATTTCCTCCGGCGCGGTCGAGCCGGACTGGCTGG
>DAINCG010000025.1:4431-11630 GCA_036732525.1 Pseudomonadota bacterium
ATCGACGGCCGGCCGGCGCCGCCGCTTTCGGACGGCCGCGCGGTCGGCGCGCCGACCCTTCTGCAGATGCTGAAGCGCATGCACGCGGCAGGCGGTCGGCTCGACTGGGCGCGCCTGACCGCCGCCGCCGAACGCCACGCGCGGAACGGGATTCCGATCACGGCGCGGACAGCCGCCGCGCTCGGCCGCATCTATTTCCCGATCAACGGCGCGGGCGATCGCATCTTCGGCGGCTCCGGCCCGAAGGCGCAGCCGGCCGGAACCGTCGTGCGCAACCCCGATCTCGCCGACGTGCTGGCGGCCATCGGCCGCGATGGCGCAGACGTGCTGTCGGGCGGCGTCGTCGGACGCAATATCGTGGAGGCGCTTCGCGAGCCGGACTGGCCCGGCCGCACGCTGACGCTCGACGAGTTGGCCCGCGCCGAGCCGTCGGTCGTGCCGCCCGCCTGCGTCGCCCTCCCCTTCGCCGGCCTCTGCGCGCCGCCGTCGCCGACGCTTGGACCGACGGCGTTGGAGGCCGTCAGCCTGTTCCTCGCGGCCGTGCCGCCCGCGCCCGACGCCTTCACATGGGCGAACACCCTCACACAGGCGCACCGCCTCGCGATCGCCGACGCGAATCGCTATCTCGGCGACCCGCGCCACGTCGTCGATCTCATGCCGGACCTGCTGACGACGGCGCGAATCGGCCGCCGAGCGCGCATGATCTCCCAGACTCGCGTCGGCGGACTTCCAGCGGCGGAGCGCCTTTCCCATGCGCCGCCAGACTTGATCGCGACGCCGTCGCACCGCCGCCTCCCGCCGGTCGGGAGCATCATCGTCGTCGACGGCGAAGGCGACGCCGTCGCGCTCAGTCTGACTTTGAGCCAGCCGTTCGGCTCCGGCATCATCTCGCGCGGCGTCGTGCTGAACGCCGCGAACGCCAGCTTCGACGCGCCGCCGCCCCGCCCCGGCTACCGGCACGCCAACGCCATCGGACCCGGACGCCGCCCGCGGCTGGACGTGTCGCCCGTCATGGCGCTGGACCAGGACCGACGGCTGCTGCTGGCCGCGACGAGCGGCGGCGGGGACGATGCGCCCGCCTTCCTCGCCAAGACCGTGGTCGCCGCGCTCGGCCTGCAAAAGTCCGCGGCTTCGGCCGTCGCGGCCCCGAACGTCTCAAGCGCGAACCGGATGACCGACCTCGAACGCATGACGATCGCCGAGCGCCTGAAGGAGCCGCTCGAGGATATCGGCCACCATGTGCGCGTCCGCCCGCTCGACAGCGGACTGCTCGCCATCGTCCGGGGTCCGGACGGCGCGTTCGCCGCCGCGGCCGATCCCAGGGGCGACGGCGCGGCCCGCGTCAAAGCGCCCGCCGACGCGCCCGCGCTTGACTCGCCGAAACGCGGTTCTTAAGACTTTCGGTCGCGGCCGCCGGAGTTTTTCGGCGGCCTTTGCCGTCTCCCGCGTATAGAAGAAGGCGACCGCCCCATGAAAGTGCTGGTGCCCGTCAAGCGCGTCATCGACTACAACGTCAAGATCCGGGTGAAGCCGGATGGCAGCGGCGTCGAGACGCAGAACGTCAAAATGTCGATGAATCCGTTCGACGAGATCTCCATCGAAGAAGCCGTCCGCATGAAAGAGGCCGGCGTCGCCGACGAGGTCGTCGCCGTCTCGATCGGGCCGCAGCAGTGCCAGGAAACCATCCGCACCGCGCTCGCCATGGGCGCAGACCGCGGCATCCTGGTGAAGACCGATGCGAACCTCGAGCCGCTCGCCGTCGCGAAGTGCCTGAAGGCGCTCGCGGAGAAGGAGCAGCCGGGGATGATCATCGTCGGCAAGCAGGCGATCGACGACGACAGCAACCAGACCGGCCAGATGACGGCCGCCCTGCTCGGGTGGTCCCAGGCGACGTTCGCCTCCGTCGTCGAGATCGACGGCGAGAATGCGAAGGTCACGCGCGAGATCGACGGCGGCCTCGAGACCATCACGGTCAAGCTGCCGGCGGTCGTGACGACCGACCTTCGCCTGAACGAGCCGCGCTATGCGTCGCTGCCGAACATCATGAAGGCGAAGAAGAAGCCGATCGACGACTCGTCGCCGGCGGACCTCGGCGTCGACGAGGCGCCGCGCATGGAAGTTTTGAACGTCGCCGAGCCCCCGAAGCGCGAGGGCGGCGTTAAGGTCGAAGATGTCAGCGCCCTTGTGGACAAGCTGATCAACGAAGCGAAGGTGATCTGATGAGCGTCCTTGTCCTCGCCGAAATCGCCGACGGCGGCGTCGTTCCGCAGACGCGGAACGCGATCACGGCCGCGAAGGCCATCGACGGCGACGTGCATGTTCTGGTCGCGGGCCAGGACTGCGCCGGCGCCGCGGACGCCGCCGCCAAGATCGACGGCGTCGCAAAGGTCCTGAAGGCGGACGACGCGGCCTATGCGAACGGCCTCGCGGAGAACGTCGCTCAGCTCGTCGTGTCGCTCGCCGACGGCTACAGCCATGTCCTCGTCGGCGCCACGTCGTTTGGCAAGAACGTCATGCCCCGCGCCGCGGCGCTCAAGGACATGCAGCAGATCTCCGAAATCACGGAGGTCAAGGACGGCGACACGTTCGTGCGGCCGATCTACGCCGGCAACGCGCTCGCGACCGTGAAGTCCAACGACCCGATCAAGTTCATCACGGTGCGCGCTACCGCGTTCGACCCGGCCGCCGCCACCGGCGGCTCGGCGTCGGTCGAGGACGCCGCCGCCGCGGGCGACGCCGGCCTTTCGAGCTATGTCGGCCGGGAGCTCACCAAGTCCGAGCGCCCGGAACTGACCCAAGCCGGCATCATCGTGTCGGGCGGCCGCGGCATGGGTTCGGGCGAGAACTTCTCGATCCTGGAAGAGCTGGCGGACAAGCTGGGCGCCGCCGTCGGCGCCAGCCGCGCCGCGGTGGACGCGGGTTTCGTCCCGAACGACTACCAGGTCGGCCAGACCGGCAAGGTCGTCGCGCCCGAGCTTTACATCGCCGTCGGCATCTCCGGCGCGATCCAGCATCTCGCCGGCATGAAGGACTCGAAGGTCATCGTCGCGATCAACAAGGACGAGGAGGCGCCGATCTTCGCGGTCGCCGACTACGGCCTCGTCGGCGACCTCTTCAAGGTCATTCCGGAACTCAGCGAAGAGATCACGAAGCGCAAGTCTTCGAGCTGACTCGGCAGGCGCCAGGCAAGGGCGAAGCTATATGATCGAGAAAGTCGGCGTGATCGGCGCCGGGCAAATGGGGAACGGCATCGCGCATGTCTGCGCGCTTGCCGGCCTCGACGTCCGCCTGGTCGACGTGTCGGACGAGCGCCTGGACCAGGCGCTCGACGCGATGGGCAAGAACATGGACCGGCAGGTGCGCCGCGGCCTGTTCGACGAGTTCACGAAGGCGGAAGCGCTCGCCCGCATCTCCACGACGACCGATCTCGCCAAGCTCAACGACTGCGACATGGTCATTGAGGCCGCGACCGAAAGCGAACAGACCAAGCGCAAGATCTACGAATCGATGATCCCGCATCTGGGCGCGGACGCGATCATCGCTTCGAACACCTCCTCGATCCCGATCACGCGGCTCGCCTCGGCGACCGACCGGCCGGGCCGCTTCATCGGCATGCATTTCATGAATCCCGTGCCGATGATGCAGCTGGTCGAAGTGATTCGCGGCATCGCGACGGAGGACGAGACCGTCAGCCAGGTGCGGGAGCTGACCCAGCGCCTCGGCAAGCAGGCCGTCTCGTCGGAAGACTTCCCGGCCTTCATCGTGAACCGCATCCTGCTGCCGATGATCAACGAGGGTGTCTACACGCTCTATGAGGGCGTCGGTTCGGTCGAGGCGATCGACACCGCGATGAAGCTCGGCGCGAATCACCCGATGGGGCCGCTCGAACTCGCCGACTTTATCGGCCTCGACGTCTGCCTCGCAGTCATGCAGGTCCTCTATGAAGGCCTGGCCGACAGCAAGTACCGGCCCTGCCCGCTGCTGGTGAAATACGTCGAAGCGGGCTGGCTCGGCCGCAAGACCGGACGCGGCTTCTACGATTACAGCGGTCCGGACCCCGTCCCGACCCGCTAGTTACGTTCGGCGCGCCGCCCCCGTGGACACGGCCGTCGCGGTATTGCCGCTCTTCGCCATGATCGGGCTCGGGTTCTTCGCCGGCCGCATTGGGCTCTTCAGCGAGGCCGCGGTCGGCGGGCTCGTGAACTACATCTATTTCTTCGCTCTGCCGCCGATGCTGATCGCGCTGCTGTCGACGGCCGATCCCGCGCGTCTGGCCGACGGCGGCGCCTTCATGCTGGCGATGTTCCTGGTCGAGGCGACGGTCGCCGGCCTCGCCATCCTCTGGGCGTGGCGCGCCTATGGCCGCGGCGCGCTCGGCCTGCCGGGCTTCGGCATCCTCGGCTTTTCCGCCATCTTCGCGAACGGCGTCTTCCTCGGCGTGCCGCTCTGCATCGCCGCATTCGGGCCGGAAGCGGCGGCGCCAACCTTCCTGATGGTCACCCTCGACATCCTGCTCTTCGTCGTCGTGACGTTCATGCTCGAACTCGGCCGTGTCGGCGGCGCCCGTGCGGCGGCCGCGGCGGCGCGGGCGATCGCGACGAACCCGGTCATCCTGGCGACCCTCGCCGGCCTTGCGCTCGCGGTTCTGTCGCTTCGCCTGCCAACGCTGGCGCAGGCGTTCGTCGACTTCGTCGCGCCGGCGGCGGCGCCCGCCGCCCTTTTTGCGCTCGGCGCGACGCTCGCCCTTCGCAGGATGAGCCGCGCCGCAGCGCGCCCCGCGGCGGTGATCGTCGCCCTGAAACTCTTCGTTCAGCCGGCGCTCGCGGCCGCGGTCCTGTTCGCCTGGCCGGGACTCGATCCGGTCTGGCGCCTGGCCGGGGTCGTATTCACCGCTGGACCTGTCGGACTGAATGCGTATCTTTTCGCCCGACGCTACGAAATCGGCGTCGCCCCGGTCTCGACCGCAATCGTCGCATCGACGGCGCTGTCGATCTTTACATTGACCGGGCTACTGTTCCTGCTGACGTGACGCGCGCCCGCGCTGCGGCGATCCGCACATTGCGCCGCGCAACCCGGGGGCGTACGCCGACCCCCCGATCCCTGGGAGACATGTTCCATGGCTGAAATGCCGACGCTTCGCCCGGTCAATCCGATGTTTTCCTCCGGCCCCTGCTCGAAGCGGCCCGGCTGGTCGACCGACGCGCTGGAAAGCGCGCTGCTTGGCCGCTCGCACCGATCCGGCCCTGGCAAGGCCCGGCTGGCGGAAGTGATCGACCGATCGAAGGCCCTGCTTGGCATGCCGGAAGACTGGCGCTGTGCGGTCGTGCCCGCATCGGACACCGGCGCCGTCGAAATGGCGCTCTGGTCGATGCTGGGCGCCCGCGGCGTCGACGCGCTGGTCTGGGAAAGCTTCGGCAAGACCTGGGCGACCGACCTGAAGACGCATCTGAAGATCGAAGACCTGCGCGTGCTGGAAGCGCGACGTCGTCTTCTGCTGGAACGGCACCACCTCCGGCGTCTGCGTGCCGAACGGCGACTGGATCGCGGATGACCGCGAAGGCCTCGCCATCTGCGACGCGACCTCGGCCGCCTTCGCGATGCCGCTTCCCTGGGACAAGCTCGACGTCGTTACGTGGTCCTGGCAGAAGGCGATGGGCGGGGAAGCCGCGCACGGCATGCTCGCGATCTCCCCCCGTGCGGCCGAGCGCCTTGAGACCTACACCCCGCCCTGGCCGCTGCCGAAGGTCTTCCGCATGACCAAGGGCGGCAAGCTGATCGAAGGCCTGTTCCGCGGCGAGACGCTGAACACGCCGTCCATGCTCTGCGTCGAGGACGCACTCGACGCGCTCCGCTGGATGGAGGAGATCGGCGGCGCCAAGGAAGCGATGCGCCGGTCCCGCGCCTCCCTCGCGGCCCTGACCGAATGGGTCGAGCGCACGCCCTGGGCGACCTTCATGGCCAAGCGGCCGGAAATCTGCTCCTCGACGTCGATCTGCGTCGGCTTTGCCGACCCGGACCTGCTGGCGCTTTCGGAAGACCAACTCCGCGCCTTCGCGAAGGCGCTGGCGGGCATGCTGGAAGAGCGCGGCATCGCCTATGACGTGAACAACCACCGCGACGCGCCGCCGAGCCTGCGGATATGGGGCGGCGCAACGGTCGAACCCGACGACGTCGCCGCGCTGACGCCATGGCTCGACTGGGCCTTCGCCGAAGCCAAAGCCTCCCTGAAGCAGGCCGCCTGATCCATGCCCAAAGTTCTGATCTCCGACAAGCTGTCGGAGCGCGCGATTGATATCTTCCGCGACCGCGGCGTCGACGTCGACTTCAAGCCGGGCCTCTCGCCCGACGAGCAGAAGGCGATCATCGGCCAGTATGACGGCCTCGCCATCCGATCCGCGACCAAGGTGACGGCGGACCTGCTCGCAGCCGCCGAAAACCTCAAGGTGATCGGCCGCGCCGGCATCGGCGTCGACAATGTCGACATTCCGGCGGCGACGGCGCGCGGCGTCGTCGTGATGAACACGCCCCACGGCAACACCATCACGACCGCCGAGCACGCCATCGCCATGCTGTTCGCGACCGCCCGCCAGATCCCGGCGGCGGACATGTCGACCCAGGCCGGCAAGTGGGAGAAGTCCCGCTTCATGGGCGTCGAGCTCACCGGCAAGACGCTCGGCCTGATCGGCTGCGGCAATATCGGCACGATCGTGGCCGAGCGGGCGCTGGGCCTGCGCATGCGCGTGCTGGCGTTCGACCCCTACCTCTCGGACGATCGCGCCGCCGACCTCGGCGTCGAGAAGGCGGACCTTGATACGGTGCTGAAACGCGCCGACTTCATCACGCTGCACACGCCGATGACCGATCAGACGCGCGGCATGATCGACGCCAAGGCGCTGGCCAAGTGCAAGCCCGGCGTGCGCATCGTCAACTGCGCCCGCGGCGGCCTCGTCGTCGAAGAGGACCTCGCGGCGGCGCTCGAATCCGGCCACGTCGCCGGGGCCGCCTTCGACGTCTTCGTCGAGGAGCCGGCCAAGCAGAACGTGCTGTTCGGCAAGCCGAACTTCGTCGCGACCCCGCATCTCGGCGCGTCGACCGAAGAGGCGCAGGAGAACGTCGCCCTCCAGGTCGCGGAGCAGATGTCCGACTACCTGCTGACCGGCGCCATTTCGAACGCGATCAACATGCCGTCGATCTCGGCT
>DAINCG010000025.1:11695-13475 GCA_036732525.1 Pseudomonadota bacterium
GGCCAGCTCACGGAAACCGGACTGCGCAAGGTGACGCTGACCTATCGCGGCCAGGTCGCGGCGCTCAACACGCGCCCGTTGACCGCGATCGCGCTCGAAGGCCTGCTGAAGCCCGTCGTCGACAGCGTCAACATGGTCAACGCCGGCCTCGTCGCCCGCGAACGCGGCATCGAGGTGACCGAGGTCAACAGCGAGGACATCGAGAACTACCAGTCGACCATCACCGTCGGCGTCGAGACCGACCGGCGCGAGCGAAGCGCGTCGGGCGCCATTTTTGGCGGCGAGGCGCGCCTCGTGCAGATGCACGACGCTCGCATGGAGGCCGAACTCAAGGGCTCGATGCTGTTCGTCCGGAACCAGGACAAGCCGGGCTTCATCGGCCGTCTCGGTTCCGCGCTCGGCGACGCCGGCGTCAACATCGCGAACTTCCACCTGGGCCGCGCCTCGGGCGACGGCTCCGCTGTCGCGCTGGTTCAGCTCGACAGCAACTGTCCGCCAGGCCTGATCGGCGAACTGGAAAAACTGCCGGACGTGCTGACGGTCAAGGCGCTCAAGTTCGACTGATGCGGGCGTTCGTCGCCGCGGTCCTGCTGCTCTCCTGCGGCGGCGCCGCGGCAGACGACATCGCCCGGGCGCGCTATGCCGCGCCGACCGATCGCTATCGCCATGCCGTGCTCGGCGACGCCCTCGAATGGGCCGCGCTCGAGGTCGAGACGGCGGACGGACGCGTCCTGCGCTACACGATCCCCGACGATTCGGTCTTCGAGGACATCGCCCCCCGCCTTTTCGACATCGACGGCGACGGCGCGCGGGAGGCCTGGGTCGTCCGCTCGGACGCGGCGGACGGCGCCCGACTTGAAGCCTACGCGATCGACGCCGGCGTCCTCAGCCTTCGATATGCCGGCCCGGCGATCGGCCAGGGCTTCCGCTGGCTGAACCCGGTCGGCGTCGCCGATTTCAACGGCGACGGCCGGAACGAAGCCGCCTATGTCGAGACGCCGCACATCGGCGGCATCCTGACCGTCCTGCGTCCCGCGGGCGGCCGCCTCGAAATCGTGGCCCGCCTCGGCTCCTATTCGACGCACGCGATCGGTTCGACGCGTCTCGACCTCGCCGCGATCCACGACTTCGACGGCGATGGCGCCGTCGAGATCGTTTTGCCGACGCCGACGCACAACCGCCTGGCCGTCGTCGGCATGGCGGACGGCAAGCTGGTCGAGCTCTGGCGGAGCTACACGATCCCGTTGATCGGCGGCGGCCTCACGATCGACCAGACGGCGAAAGTCGCAACTGCCGAATATAAAGACCGATCCGGCGTCCAACGATCTGTGAGAATCGGCTCTCTTTTGCGCCCGTAGCGCGCGGATTCGCCTGGACGTCCCCAAGGGGTCGAGCATAGGTTTCGCGCCTCTGTTCAGGGATCGAGGCGGACGAAATGGCGGCGGATGTTTTCGACTATGTGATCGTCGGCGCGGGTTCCGCCGGCTCCGTGCTCGCCGCGCGGCTGGCGGACGGGGGGCAGACCGTCTGCCTGCTGGAAGCCGGTCCGCCGGACCGCAATCCCTTCATCCACATCCCGGCCGGCTTCATGAAGACGCTGGTCAATCCGAACGTGAACTGGCTCTACGAATCCGAGCCGAGCGCCGGCACCAACGGACGCCGCATCCATGCGCCCCGCGGCAAGACCCTGGGCGGCTCCTCCTCGATCAACGGCCACATCTACAACCGCGGCCAGCGCATGGACTTCGACGGCTGGGCGCAGATGGGCAATCGCGGCTGG
>DAINCG010000025.1:13491-14907 GCA_036732525.1 Pseudomonadota bacterium
ACATCCTGCCCTATTTCCGGCGGACGGAACGGCGCATCGGCCCCGGCGACGACGCCTATCGCGGTCGCGACGGCGGCCTGATCGTCGCCGACCTCGACTGGAAGGACCCGCTCTGCGAGGCGTTCATCGAAGGCGCCGTCAGCCTCGGCATTCCGCGGAACCCGGACTACAACGGCGCGACCCAGGAAGGCGTGGGCTACTTCCAGCGCGCGATCTACAAGGGCCGGCGGGTTTCCGCCGCGCGCGGCTTTCTGCATCCGGCGGCGAAGCGGACCGGGCGGATCGACATCCGCACGCACGCGCATGCGACGCGCATCCTGTTCGAGGGCGCGCGCGCCACAGGCGTCGCCTATGCCAAGGGCGGCGCCGGCGGACCGGAAGTCGAAGTCGGCGCCGGGAAGGAGGTCATCCTCTGCGGCGGCGCCGTCAACTCGCCGCAATTGCTGCAGCTGTCCGGCATCGGCGATCCCGAGCACCTGAAATCTATCGGCGTCGACGTGCGCATCGCGCTGAAGGGCGTCGGCGCCAATCTCCGGGATCACTACCCCGCCCGCCTCGTCGGCGAGGTCAAAGGCGCCCGCACCGTCAACGAAAAGGTCCGCGGCCTGCCGCTGGCCCTCGAAGTCCTGAAATACGCCGCGACCCGGAAGGGCGTGCTGAACCTTTCGCCGACCCTGGTCCACTGCTTCTGGAAGTCGGACGAGGCGCTGGACGGCGGCGACCTGCAGATGACCTTCACGCCGGCAAGCTATAAGGAAGGCGTGCAATCGCAGTTGGACGACTTCCCGGGCGTGACGGTCGCCGTCTGGCAGCAGCGCCCGGAAAGCACGGGCCATGTTCGCGCCCGCTCCGCCAGCCCCTTCGAGAAGCCGGAGATCCAGCCGAACTACCTGGCGCACGAGATCGACCGGCAGTGCCTCCTCGGCGGCCTCAAGCTCGCCCGCCGCCTGCTGCACACGGACGCGCTGGCCCGCTATGTGGTGCGCGCGGCATCGGCCCGACGGCTTTTCATCTGATGGGAACCTGCCGCATGGGGCCGGCGGCCGATCCTATGGCGGTCGTCGACGATTGCCTTAGACTGCGCGGGGCAGACGGCCTCCGCGTCGTCGACGCCTCGATCATGCCGACCATGCCGTCGGCCAACACCAACGCCTCGACGCTGATGATCGCCGAAAAGGCGAGCGACCTGATCCTCGGCCGCACGGCGCCGGAGCCGGCAAGGGTATAGACGCATGCTGCAGGAACTCGACAGCGTACTCGACGAAGCCGTGGCGCGCGGCGACGTCGCAAACGTCGCCGCGATCGTGACGGACGCGAACGGCGTCCTTTGGGAAGGCCAGGCCGGCCCGCGCCAGCTTGGCGAGGACCGGCCGCTCGAAGCCAACGCGATCTATCAGATCCATTCGATGACCAAGC
>DAINCG010000025.1:14946-20041 GCA_036732525.1 Pseudomonadota bacterium
CTGGACGCGGACGTCGGCCAACTCGTCCCGACGCTCGCCAATCCCCAGGTGCTGGAAGGCTTCGAGCCTGCAGGCGCGCCGAAGCTGCGGCCCGCGGCGGGGCCGATCACGCTCCGTCAATTGCTGACCCACACGTCGGGCTTCGTCTACGACATGTGGAATCCGATGATGAAGCGCTGGTTCGAACAGACCGGCTTCAGCCGGACGGACATCTATAACGACCCGGCGAAATGCCCGCCCCTCGGCTTCGACCCGGGCGCCAAGTGGGAGTACGGCTTCAGCATCGACTGGGCGGGCAAGGCGCTGGAGGCGGCGACCGGCGAGACGCTGAACGACTACCTCTTAGCGAACATCCTGCAGCCGCTCGGCATGGCGGAGACCGGCTATGTCATGCCCGACAGCCTGCGCGGCCGGCAGGCCGGCGTCCACCAGCGCCAGCCGGACGGAACCATCGTCGCGGCCCCGTACGAGCATCCGCAGGGCGCCGATCCGGCGAGCTTCACCGGCGGCGGCGGCATGTTCGGCGCGCCGCGGGACTATGCCCGCTTCATGCGCATGATCCTGAACCGGGGCGAACTCGACGGCGTCCGCGTGCTGAAGCCGGAAACGGTGGAGCAGATGACGCGGAACAACATCGGCCATACGCCGGTGACCGGCCTGCCGACGGCGGCGCCGCATCTGACGTTCGCCTTCGACTTCTTCCCCGGCGTCGAAAAGCGCTGGGGCCTCAGCTACATGATCAACATGTCCGACCTCAAGGGCGGCCGAAAAGCCGGTTCGCTCGCCTGGGCCGGGCTCCGCAACACCTACTTCTGGATCGATCCGGCGTCCGGCCTCGGGGCCGCGTTTTTCACCCAGATGCTGCCCTTCGCCGACCCGAAGACGTTAGGGGTTCTTGAAGCATTTGAGGCGAAGCTCTACGCGTCCATCTGAAGCGCCAAAAGGCTTGCGCCCTCGCGGCGGCGCTGGCATGTTCCGGCCCTCGCGCGCCGGCCCGACCGGCGCTGCGGGTTCCGCTGCCGTAGCTCAGGGGTAGAGCACACCCTTGGTAAGGGGGAGGTCCAGAGTTCAAATCTCTGCGGCAGCACCATCCGCGTCCGCCCTTATTCCGGGCGATGGCGCGGATATGGAGGGGTGGCCGAGCGGCTGAAGGCGCACGCTTGGAAAGCGTGTATACGGTATCCCCGTATCGAGGGTTCGAATCCCTCTCCCTCCGCCAGCGACCCGCCTCACCGGTCTCCGCTATCAGGCAATCTCCGCAAGCGCCCGTAACAGGGCGACAATTCCCTGCCGAATCCGCCGTCGCGCCCATTCTGGCGCCGTCTTTGCGCGCCGTTTCCGGCGGCCTTTTCCGCCGGGTCTCCGGCCGTTCGATGCAAGGTGGAGTTTCCCTGCGAACAGGGAATTTTTAGGGAATCCGGCCAAAAACAGGCGTTCAGGGGCCTGATTGTCGAGTTTCGACGATCAGAACGCGCCGCGAATCAATGCCTTACAGCCGATTTCCCGCACGTTCCTGTTTATGTGCAGAACAGGCATTTAATTGAACGGAACAGGGAGCGAGAAGCGCCATAACAGGCCCTCGAATGCGCATAACAGGGGAACGATTGCGACAGCGCGAACGCCGCGTTCAGTCGTCGACCGGCGCGCCATAGAGGCGGATCTGCTCGTCCCAGGCGGTCGGGATCGGGCCTTGCATCAGCCGCTTCAGGGTGAGCCCCGGCGGCTGCCGGCCTTCCAGGATGGCGCGCTGCAGATCGGGCGCCAGGAAGGCGAGGCGCACCTGCAGCCGCTTGTGCGACGACGCCGGCGTCACGTCGAGGACCGGCCGCCCGCGCGCATCCTTGCCAAGCAGCGCATGGGCGGCGCGCAAGGCCCGGATCAGGTACGGATCGGGCCGGGGTCCCGGGTCGGTCGCCCGCGTCACGACCGTGCGCCCGCCGCGGCGGGCAACGCGGATCAGAAGAATGAGACGCGCATGAGTTTGATCCGTCGGATCGGGCTCGACCTGCTCGTCCGGCGCGATGCGCGCCCGTAGGCTCTGCAGGTGCGCGATCGGCACGAGCAGATGAATGGCTTCGGCCCGGATCTCGATGCGTCGAACGCTGTCAAGCGGCTCGGGGCCTGCGTCCGGCAAGAGCCGCGCCATCGTCTCGCCCAACAGTGCCTCGATCGCCGGGGCCGACACGCGGCGGATGGCGTCGGTCTTGGCGGCGGCCTGACCGCGCTGCAGCGGCGCCGAGACATAGTAGCGGTAGAGCCGCCCCTGCTTGCCGTAGGCGAAGGTCGGCGACATCGGCTGGCCGTCCGCATCGAAGATGCGGCCAAGCAGCGCCGCCTTGGCGACCCGCTCCGGCGTCGCCGCCCGGCGCCGGGCATTGGCGTCGAGCCTCTGCTGTACGGCGTCGAAGAGATCGGCGTCGACGATCGCGGGATGCATGCCCGGATGGACCTCGCTCTTGTGCGGGATCATGCCGAGATATGTTTGGTTGCGCAGCAGATGGAAGAGCGCACCCCGGCTGAACCGCTGGCCGCCGATCGTCCGGCCGGCGAGGCTCGTCCAGCGCTTCGAGCGAATGCCCTCCTCGTCCAGTTTGCGCTCCAGAAGATGCACGGAGCCGAGCTCCAGGTATGTGCGGAAGATGTGGCGCACCGTCTCGGCTTCTTCGGGATTGACCCGGAGCGCCCGGTCCGGCCCCGGCAGGTCGTAGCCGAGCGGCAGGTTGCCGCCCATCCACATGCCCCGCGCCTTCGACGCCGCCACCTTGTCCCGGATGCGCTCGCCCGTCACCTCCCGCTCGAACTGGGCGAAGGAGAGGAGCACATTCAACGTCAGCCGTCCCATGCTGCTCGTCGTGTTGAACGCCTGAGTCACGCTGACGAAGCTGGTCTCGTGCCGGTCGAACACCTCGACCATGCGCGCGAAGTCGGCGAGCGACCGGGTCAGGCGGTCGATCTTGTAGACCACCACGACATCCACCTTGCCGGCAGCGATGTCGTCCAGCAGACGGCGCAGTCCCGGACGCTCCATCGAACCGCCGGAGTAGCCCCCGTCGTCGTACGTTGCGGCCAGCGCCTGCCAGCCCTCGCTCTGCTGGCTCTTGATATAGGCGGCGCAGGCCTCGCGCTGGGCGTCCAGGCTGTTGAAGTCCTGCTCCAGCCCCTCCTCCGTGCTCTTGCGCGTATAGATCGCGCAGCGCTTCCGGACCTTCATGCGCCGCGCAGCCCGAAGAAGCGCGGGCCGTTCCAGCGCGTCCCCGCGATCGCCGTCGCCACGGCTGAGAGGCTCGGGTAGGTGTTGCCGTCCCAGCGGAAGCCGTCTCGCTCGACGATCACCTCGACCCGTCGTCCCTGCCACTCCCGTGTCAGCTTCGCGCCGACGCCGAGGGCGAGGCCCTCCGCCTGCACGGCGCCGCGCCGGCGCAGCAGGCGCCGGGTCTCCCGGTCGAGACCGCCCAGGGCGTCGGCCTGGATGCGCCAGGCCAGCATCAGGCGAAGCAGTTCGGGCGACCGCAATACCGGCGGCGGGCCATAACGGCGCTGCCAGGCCGCCCGCAGGCCGTCGAGGTCGAGACGCTCGAGCGCCCCGACCTCCGCCGCCACATCGGCCCGACGGCTCACGCGCCCGCCTCGATCCGGTAGCGGCGTTCGTCGCCCGCCTTCTCCGAGACGATGTTCAGGCCGCGCCGCTTCAGCGCCCCGGCAATGGCGCCACGGACCGAGTGCGGCTTCCAGTCGAGCGCGGCGGACATCTCGGCGATGGTCGCCCCGTCGGGACGCTCAAGCAGTGCGACGATCTGGTTGAGCTTGGTCGGTCGCGCCGCAGCCTGGGGGTTGGTCTTCGTCTTCGCCATGGTCGGTCTCCTTGGGTTCACGGCGAAACCGCTTCGCCGCTACCGAGGAGAGCCCGGGACCGGGCGTGGGACACAGCAACGCTCACCTGGCCGCCGAAGTCCACTGTGGACGGATTATTGGCGACGGATACGCGAGAACGCTATATATGGAACAATCTTGGGGGAGCAATCACACCATGTTGTGGAGACGCCATGCTCACCGCACCCATCGATGCCCCGCTCGTGGTCGTCTACCGGCCGATTGACGCCCTCGCCCCGGATCCTCGCAACGCCCGAACGCACCCGAAGCGCCAGGTCGAGCAGATCGCGGCGTCCATCGAAGCGTTCGGCTTCGCGAACCCGATCCTGGTCGATCCCGCCGGCAAGATCATCGCCGGCCACGGGCGGCTGCTCGCGGCAAAGCGGCTCGGGCTCGCCGAGGTTCCGACCATTCCCCTGCCGCACCTCTCAGAGACGCAGGCGCGGGCGCTACGCATCGCCGACAACAAGATCGCCCTCGGCGCCGGCTGGGACCTCGACCTGCTGAAGCTGGAGCTCGGCGAGATCGCCACGCTCGACGTCGACATCGATCTGACCGGCTTCTCGTCAGGCGAGATCGACGTCCTGCTGACCCCGGCCGAGGACCCGGACGACGAGGCGATCCCGGCGACGCCAGCTGCGCCCAGAACCAGGCCCGGGGACATCTGGGCGCTGGGCGACCATCGCGTCGGCTGCGGCGACGGACGGGATGCGGCATTCCTGAGGGCGGTCGTCGGCGACGGCGCCAAGGTCGACGCCGCCTTCCTCGACCCGCCCTACAACGTCCGCATCAATGGCAACGTCAACGCCCGGGGCCGACACCCCGAGTTCGCCATGGCCTCCGGCGAGATGACGGCGCCAGAGTTCCAGACCTTCCTCGCCGACACGCTGGGCGCCTGCGCCGCGATCTCCCGGGACGGCGCCGTCCACTTCGTCTGCATGGACTGGCGGCACATGGAAGATGTCGCGACGGTCGGCCGCTCGGTCTACGGCGATCTCCTGAACCTTTGTGTCTGGAACAAGTCCAACGCCGGCATGGGCTCGCTCTACCGGTCGAAGCATGAGTTGGTGTTCGTCTACCGGGTTGGCGCCGCGCAACACTTCAACGCGGTCGAGCTTGGCCGGCATGGGCGGAACCGGACCAATGTCTGGGACTATGCTTCGGTCAACACGTTCGCAGGCGCCCGGCGGGGCGACCTGGTCAAGTCCGATAATTGCTGGAAATT
>DAINCG010000026.1:0-4848 GCA_036732525.1 Pseudomonadota bacterium
CCTCGCCGGCGCGCGCCGCCTCGATGGTGGCGTTGAGCGCCAGAAGGTTGGTCTGGGCGGCGATCTCCGAAATCATGGCGATGACTTCGTCGACTCGTCCGACAGCCTCCGCCAGGGCGTTGATCTGCGCTTCCGCGTCGCCGGACGCGCTCGCGGCTTTCACGGCGTCGCCGCTCGCGTTGTGGATCTGAGCGGAAATCTCGCGGATCGACGCGGTCAACTCTTCCGTCGCGGCGGAGACGTTCTGCACGTTCGAGCCCGCCTCCTCCGCGCCGGCGGCGACGTTGGCGGCCTGCCGGGTGGTTCCGTCGGCGATCTCGGACATCGTATGCGAGGTGGTTTTCATGTTCTCGGCCGCACCGCCGAATGCGGTCAGCGATTCGGACGCTTCCGCATCGAACGCCTCCGTCAGCGCCTGCACGCGCTGCGAGCGGGCGAGCTGCGCCTCCTGTTCGGCGCGCTGCTGCGCTTCGAGCGTTTCGGCCTGCATGCCGTTCTCTCGGAACGCCGCGAGCGCGGCGCCCATGACGCCGATTTCGTCGCGACGCTCGGTTTGCGGCACGTCGGCCGACCAGTCCTTCTCCGCCAACCGTTCCGTCGCCGCCGCGAGAATGCCCAGCGGACGGGCGACACGGCGCGCCAGAAGGGCGCCGGCGGCGATGGCCACGCCGATCATGATCAGCGACGCGACCGCCAGGATCGTAAACGAGGTCTCGAGCAGGCTCGCCTCATGGCGCTTCGCGGCCGCGACCCGAGCCTCGGCCTCGGTGGCGAGGACGGCGAGAGCGGCCTCCAGATCGGACGCGAGCGCCTGGCGCGTCGGCGACGTTTCGATCGCGCGGGCCAGATCGACCGATTCCGGCCGCTGCATATAGCGCAGCTGGTCGGCGACGACGCCGTCGAGCCAACGCGTGATCGCATCGCTGGCCTGGTTCACGGCGCCGGCGAGCTTCGGCTCCTGGACGAGCGGCTGAGAGCGCAGGGTTTCGACGCCTGCCAGCACCGCTTGCTTGGCCGTTTCGAATTTTTTCAGATAGGCGAGTTCGCCTGAGAGAATCACGCTGCGGATCGCATCGCCGGCCGCGACGTTCGCGGCTACCGTGCGCTGGACCTCCGCGTTGAATTCGCTGATTTCTTCCGTCTCGGCCGCGGCGGACCGGATCGATTCCAGATTGAACATCACGATGCCGCAGGCGATCGTGCTGACGGCGACGAGCCCGCCAAAGGCTAGCAGCAACTTGCGCCGGACCGGGAGGTTGTCGAAGAAATTCATCGTTTCACTTTCTAATCGGCTTGGGGCGGTTCGAGGCGTGCGCGCTCGCGCGCTAGCCGGCGGCGGCCCTCCGTCCAAGCTCCGTCAGATTGACCTCGAAAGTCGCAGCGCCGATCGGCCCCTGCGGCCCGTCGATCGCCAGATTGACCTGCACGACCCAGATGCCGAAGTCCTTCCGGAATTCGGGGGCGTCGACGAAGACGGCGCCACGGCCGGCGCCGTAGGTCTTTTGGTGCTTGACTTCGTCGCCCTGCCAGAAGTCGCTCGAAATGTTGCTCTGGCCCACGTTCAGGCCCTTATCGTCCATCACGAAAATCTCGGTGTAGAGCCCGATCGACTGCGCCTGCACCCGCGTCAAATAGGTCGACACCGGGTTCGACAGGACGGCGGAAATCAGCGGCTGCGCCTCCGCCTCGCGCTCGTCGCGCCATTTCGTGTCCAGCGCGTCGATATCGCTCTGGCTCAGATCGGCATAACGCGCGTTCTGGGCGCCGACCGCGTAGGAAATGATCGGCTGCGACAGGATGCCCGAAAGGCTGGGCAAGACCTCCCGATCGATCGCCGCACGCCAGCCGGCAGGCGGCGCGTCGGCGCGTCGGCGCCGGAGGCGGCAAGCGGCGCGAAGGCGAGGCCAAGGGCGACGACAAATGAAGCGATGCGTGGCATGGCGGCAGAATCCTGTGTCCGTTGGGACGCCGCGCTCAGCGTTCAAACCGGCGCAGACTGGGGCGCGAACAAAAGTTCATGCCATCAATTTGCATACTCACAGTTAATTTTAGCCCCGATCGCCGCACGTAACGGGGCGATCGCCGGCCTGCCGCGCTTGCCATGCCTGAACCGTCCATACTAGTAAGCCAGCGCTGTGAACGTAAACGCGCCGCCAATGGCGCGAATCAGGGAGAGAAGCGTGAAAGCGAAATTTTTCGCCACGGCGGCGCTCGCCGCCATCATGGCGTTCGGCGCCTCCGCCACCATTGAAGCGGGCGCCAAGACGCTCAAAGTCCAGACCAGCTCGAACGCCGGCGACTACACCTATGAGTATCTGCGCGACCGCTGGGCGCCAATGCTCGAAAGGATGTCGGGCGGTGAGCTCAAGATCGACCTGCTGCCGACCAAGTCCGTCGTGCCGCACCGCGAAACGCCGGACGCCGTCGCCATGGGCATCCTGGACGGCGACCTGACGGCGACCGCCTATTTCGCCGGCCGCGACCCCGCCTTCTCGATCATGGGCGACCTGATCGCCGGCTATGACACGGTCGACCAGATGCAGGCCTTCTGCATGAACGGCGGCGGCAAGGAAGTCCTTCAGAAGATGATGGACAAGATCCAGCCGGGCAAGATTCACGTCGTCGGCTGCGGCCCCTACTCCAAGGAAGCCCTTGTCGCGAAGATGCCCATCCGCGGCGTCGACGACCTGAAGGGCGTGAAGATCCGCTCGCCGGAAGGCATGGCGGCCGAAGTCTTCAAGCGCGCGGGCGCCTCCCCGGTGGCGCTGCCGTTCTCGGAAGTCTACACCTCGCTGGAAAAGGGCATCGTCGACGCGGCCGATGCTTCGGCCTACTCGAACAACGATAGCGCCGGCATGCACAAGATCGCCAAGTATCCGCTCTATCCGGGCATCCACTCCATGGCGATGATCCAGTTCACCATCAACCAGGCCACCTGGGACAAGCTCACGGACGCCCAGCGCGCGATGCTGGAGACGTGGTACATCGCGGCATATTCCGACGTGCGCCGCGTCGCCGACCTGCACGACAAGGACCTGGTCGCGCGCGACCGCGCGGCGGGCGACCTCGAGATCATCGACTGGCCGCTCGAAGAGCGCGCCAAGTTCCGTGAACTGGCCAAGGGCGCCTGGGCCGACGTCGCGAAGCAGTCTGAGCTCGCTCAGGAAGCCTACGACACGCACGTCAAGTTCATGGAGCGCATGGGCCTTCTGAAGAAGTAATCGGACGGCGCGCGGCGGCTTCCCGCCGCGCGCCAATTTCCGAGATTACGGAACGGAGGTCCGCGGCGCCGTCACACCGGCGCCGCGTTCTTTTTCGGCACAGCATTTTGGACGCGCCATGAACGAGCGATCGACCACACTGTCGGAAGTCGAGGCCGAGATCGGCATGCAGGACCCACTGCATGAAGACGAGAGCGTGAGCCGCGCCGACTACACGGCCATCGACCACTTCAGCCACTTCCTGGGCCTTGCGGTCTCGCAGTTCTACCTGCTCTGCACCGCGGTCACGCTCTACGAAGTGATCATGCGCTACGTTTTCCACGCGCCGACGCAATGGGCGTTCGAAGTGGTCATGACGCTCTGCGCGAGCGCCTGGATGCTGTCCGCCGGCTTCGTGACCCTGAAGCGCCGGCATATCGCCATCACCGTCTTCCATATCATGGCGCCGCCCCGCATCCGGTGGGGCCTCGACCTCTTCGCCATGCTCGTCGGCGTTACGGCGCTCTTCCTGCTGCTCTCCGACGCCGTCGTGCGCGCCTATGACTCGGTCGACATGGTCGAGCGCGCCGGCAGCTCCTTCAACTCGCCCATGCCGATGGTGCTGAAGTCGATGCTGGCGGCCGGCGCGACGATCTATCTGGCCCAGCTTCTGATGAACCTGCACCGGCATGTCGGCGCAGGACTTCCGCAGCTGCTGGTCAAGCTCCTGGCCGCCGCCATCTTCATCTATCTGGGCGCTGCGACGCTGACCCACTATGTCGGCGCCGACACCATCTTCGGCCAGCTGAGCGGCTTCTTCACGTCCGTCGGCGAAGCGCTCAACCCGGCCGACGCGCTCGACGCCCGCTCCTACGACCTCGGCACGATCTGCGTCATCATGGTGGCGATCCTCATCGCGCTGATGATGACGGGCATGCCGCTCGGCATCGTCACGCTGATCGTCTCGGTGCTGTTCGCCATCGCCTTCTTCGGCCCCGGCGGCCTCTACCTCGTCTCCTCCAACGCGACCGGCCTCTTGGAGCATTATTCGCTCGTCGCCGTGCCGCTCTTCGTGCTGATGGCCTCCATCCTGGAGCGCGCCGGCATCGCGGAAGACCTGTTCGACGCCATGTCCATCTTCGCGGGCAACCTGCGCGGCGGCGTCGCGGTTCAGACGACGGTCGTCGCCGTCATCCTGGCGGCGATGTCGGGCGTGATGGGCGGCGAAATCGTCATGCTCGGTCTGGTGGCGCTGCCGCAGATGCTGCGCCTCGGCTACGACCGGAAGATCACCATCGGCCTGATCTGCGCCTCGGGCGCGCTCGCGACGCTGATCCCGCCCTCGATCATCATGATCGTCTACGGGCTCAGCGCCGACGTCGCGATCGGCGACCTCTTCATGGCTGGCGCGGTTCCGGGACTGCTGCTCGCGACCTTCTATGCGGGCTACGTGCTCATCCGCTGCAACCTGAACCCGGCGCTCGCGCCGACGGCGGCCGAGGTCGCGGAGCGTACGGGCGACCATTCGCTGCCTAAGGAGCGCATGCTCGCCGTCATCCTCTGCGTGCTGCTGATCGCCTGCGTCATGGGCTCGATCTACGGCGGCGTCGCGTCCGTCACGGAAGCGGCAGGCGTCGGCGTCTTCGGC
>DAINCG010000026.1:4893-7811 GCA_036732525.1 Pseudomonadota bacterium
CAATCGGATGCAGTGGGGTCTCCTCCAGCAGGCGCTTGCGGGCACGATGTCGACAGTCGGCACGATCATCTGGCTGATCTTGGGCGCCGTCAGCTTCGTCGGCATCTTCAACCTGGTCGGCGGCGGCGACTTCATGCGCTCGCTGTTCCTGGACCTCGGCCTGCCGCCCCTTGGCGTCATCCTGGTAATGATGGGCATCCTGGTGGTTCTGGGCACGTTCATGGAGTGGATCGCCATCGTGTTCATCACCGTGCCGGTCTTCGCGCCCGTGGTGAAGACGATGGCGCCGGAGCTCGGGCTGGAGCCGGACATGGCCGCCGTTTGGTTCGGCGTGCTGTTCGTCATGAACATCCAGATCTACTTCCTGTCGCCGCCGTTCGGCCCCGCCTGCTTCTGGCTGAAGTCCGTGGCGCCCAAGGACATTACGCTGCAGGAGATTTTCGTCTCCGTGCTGCCCTTCATCGCCCTTCAGATCATCGGCCTCATCCTGGTCATGCTCGTGCCGGACATCGCGCTCTGGCTGCCGCGCGTGCTCAGCTGACGAAAGGAACCCATCGCGATGCTTGGCTCCGACGACGACGGCGACATCACGGCCTACGGCCCCCTGCCCTGGATCGCGGGCTACATCCTGGCGGCGTTGCTCGCGGCCGTGATGTTCGGCTTGGCGACCGGCTTCCTCTGAAGGATCAGGGCCAGGCGAAGCCGACCAGATCGAACCGCTCCCGGCCAAGCCGCGTGACGGACCGCGCCCGGGTCTTGCCGCCGAGCGCCCTGTAGAAGCGGCAACCCGCTTCGTTGACGGCGAGCGTCCAGACGATCAGGCCGCTCAAGCCGTCGTCCCGCAGACGTTCGCGCGCAGCGCCGAAAAGCCGCCGGCCGAGGCCCGCGCCATGGCAGATCGGGTCGAGATAGAGCTCGTAGATCTCGCCGGCTTCGGCGAGGCCGCGGCCGCGCCGACGGCCGAACATGGCGTATCCGGCAGGTCGGCCGTCGAAAGCGAGCACCAGGCACCGGTCGCCCGCATCCTGACGCGCGGCCCACCAATTGCGCTGGCGCCCGGCGATCATCCTCTCGAGCGTCAGGCCCGGGATCAGGCCGGCATAGGCGAAGCGCCAAGCCGCCTCATGCACCTCCGCGAGGGCGGGAGCGTCATCGATGCTGGACCAGCGGATATCGATCATGGCTTGCCCGTCGCCGGCGCCGGATGCCTGGACGGAGCGCCGACAATCTGAGAGTTTACCTCAAGCCGTTCGCCATGGTCCATCGGAAGGAACCTCCATCGCAAGGAACGCAGGCGGCATGAGCGATACGACGACACAGCCCCGCCTCAAGCCCAGGCTCAAAGTCGAGCCGCCGCGCATGTACAAGGTCGTCCTGCTGAACGACGACTACACGCCGCGCGAATTCGTCGTCATCGTGCTGAACCAAGTGTTCCACCTCGGGCGCGACCAAGCCTACAAGGTGATGATGTCCGCCCACCGACAAGGCGCGTGCGTCGTCGCGGTCTACACCAAGGACATCGCGGAGACCAAAGCGGCGGAGGCCAACGCCGCGGGCCGCGAAAACGGCTATCCCCTCGCTTTCACCGTCGAACGGGACACCTAGCCGGGCGGCATGTCGCGCGGACACAGGCGAATCACCTCTTTTGCGGGTAATCAGAATACGAAATACGCGTTTTGTTCTAGCGCCGGACTCCAAGGGTTAACAAAATGCCGCAACGTGATCGCCACGGTGGCGCAGATCGGCGCCGGCGGCATGATGGGCAGCGAGAACAGCGCGGATCTGACTCAGGACGGTTCGTTCAACCTAGTTTCGTTGGTGGATCAGAACGGCTTCGACAACAGCGCGGTCGTCACCCAGTCCGGCGACAGCAATGAGGTCGCGCTGATCGATCAGGACGGCAGCGCGAACAGCGCGACGCTGAACTTTACCGGCAATCTGAACGGCACGGCCGCCTTCACGGGCGCGAGCGATGCGGCGAACGTCGGCCTGACCCAGGGTCAGGTGATCCAGAACAACGCGTCGGGCTCCAGCCTCAACACGATCAGCTATGACGTGTTCGGCGACTCGAACCTGTTCGCGTTCGAGCAGAACGGATCGGGCAACACGATCGACGGCGACGTCGGCTCGATGGCGTCCGACGCCTTCAGCAACGAGGCCGCGGTCGCTCAGAACGGCGACGGCAACACGGCGTCCTTCACGCAGATGGGCACGGGCAACAACCTCGGCATCACCCAGTAAGCCGAGCGCTGCCTGAACGCGCCCCGGCGGCAGAAACCGCCGGGGCGCTTTTTTTTGTGTAGTGCATTTCAGTCCGCGCGGTCGGCCGCCGCGTCGTACGGGCGCCCCCGATGGAACATCTCGGCAGGCCGCGTCATCTCCGCACGGCGCGCCGCCGTCGCCGCTTCGTCCACGGCATCTTCGTCGATGACGACGCCATAGTCTCGGAGCGCGGCCGCCTCGGAGACGAAGCCGTCGAGCACGTCCGCCAGGACTTCCGCCGCCGGACGGTCGGCCGGATGCCCCCAGCCGCCGCCGCCGGGCGTGACGATCCGAACCAAGTCGCCCCGCTTCAGCTTGGCGCCGTCGCTCATCGTCTTGAGCTCGCGGGCGTCCGGCCCGTCGGGATTGACGATGACCCGGCCCGGCGCGCCCGACTTGCCGCCGTTCACGCCGAAAGCCGGCTGGACGCAGTTGTCGAGCCGGATGCCGAAAGTCGCTTCGTCGGCCAGCACCCGGACGTCGCGGACGATGCCGGCGCCGCCGCGATAGCGCCCCGCGCCGCCGGAGTCCGCGTGGATGCCGAACGCCTCGATCTCGACGCCGAACTCCATCTCGGCGAACTCGATCGGATAGTTCTCCTGGGCGACGTAGTAGACGGCGTCGATGCCGTCCGCGAAGGTCCGGGCGCCGAAGCC
>DAINCG010000026.1:7829-19730 GCA_036732525.1 Pseudomonadota bacterium
GGCTCGCTGCCGTCTGCGTTCCGGCCGCGCAGGTAATAAAGGACGTAGACGCAGGGCGCTGCCGACGCCTGTCCGCCGGTCGCCTCTGCCAGCGCGCCGAACAGCGCCGTCGTCACCCGGATCATGGTGTGGGAGCGGAGGCCAAGCGGCGCCGGGAACTTCGGCGCGACGATCGAGCCCGGCCGGGTCACGACCCGGTCGACCGCCCGCTCGAAGCCGCCGTTCATGCCGATGCCGGGTTGGCCCATGGTCATCCAGAGGCCCAGCATGAACTTCGGCGCGGAGGCGTCCATGATGAAGTTGATCGGCCCCTCCGCCTGCCGGTCGGACGCGGTGAAATCCAGTTCGACCGACCCGCCCGCCTTCTTCAGCACGACGTCGACGAAGTAGGAGCGGTCGGTCACGGCGTCGGAATCGATGCGGTCCCGAAAGGCGTATTCGCCGTCCGGGATGCGGGCTGCCATCTCGCCGCGAAGCGCCTGCTCGCTTTCGCCGATCATCGTCTCGAACGCCGCCTCGACCGCGTCGACGCCGTAGCGCCCGATCGCCTCCTCCAGCCGGCGCGCGCCGAGGCGGCAGCCCGCCATGATCGACTTCAGGTCGCCCCGCAGCATGTCCGGAAAGCGGGAGTTCCGCGTAAAGATGCGGACGACCTCTTCGTTCTCCACGCCCTCGCGCATAACGCGGACCGGCGGGATCATGATGCCTTCCTGGAAGACGCTGGTCGCATGCGGGCTTATCGAGCCGGCCACGGCGCCGCCGATGTCCCAGAGATGGCCCCAGGCCTCGGTGAAGGCGATCAGGCGGCCTTCATGAAAGACCGGCATGATGAACGCCATGTCCGGCAGGTGGCTGACCGCGCCCCCCGTGCCGTAGCAGTCGTTATACCAGTAGAGGTCGCCCGGCCGCATCGTCTCCGCCGGATAGGTTTCGAGCACCGCGTCGACCAGGTTGCCGGCAAGCGTAAGGCTGGTCGAAACGACGAGTTCGCCCGCGGGATTGAGGAAGGCGGTGAAGTAGTCCTTCTTCTCGCGGATGAAGGGCGACATCGCCGTCCGGGCGATCAGCGCTTCCATCTCCGCGCGGGCGGCGTTGAGCGCGCCCTTGATCAGCTCCAGCGTGAAGCGGTCGGCCGCCGCGTCCGGTTCGATGAGGACTTTCGCCATGGGTCAGGCCTCCTCGACGATCAGATTGCCGTAGCGGTCGGTCCGCGCGCTCTGGCCTTCCAGCACGACGGTCGTCGAATCGAGCTGGTCCACAATCGCGGGGCCGACGATGGTCTGGTCCGCCAGCAGCGCATCGCGCCGGTAGACCGGCGTCGGCCGGAGCGGTCCGCCGTCGAGGCTGGCCGGACGGTCGCCGACGGGCCGCGGCGCGCCGAAGGATGACGGAAGTTCCGGCAACGCCAGAGGGCGATGGCCGCCCGCCGCCTCGACGCGAAGATTGACGATCTCAACCGGCGCAGACCGGTCCGAAAAAGTGTAGAGCCGCTCATGCAGGTCGTGGAACGCCGCGACCAGGTCGTGGAGCGTCGCATCCGTCGCGGCATCGGCCGCGAAAGGCACAGTCAGTTCCACGCCTTGTTTCTGGTAACGCATGTCGGCCGCACGGGCGAACCGCCGGCTTTCGGGCGGCGCGCCATCGGCCTCAAGCCGCCGGATGGCCTGATCCTCGAGGTCCCTGAAAATCGCTTCGGTCGCGGCGGCGTCGAACGCCCCGGCGCGCTGCAGGCGGGTCACGACGAAATCGTAGCGGAACTCGGTCGTCAGCAGTCCGATGGCGCAAAGGATGCCCGGATAGCGCGGCACGAGGAGCCGGCGCGCGCCAAGGCTGCGCATCAGGTCCGCGGCATGCACCGGCCCGGCGCCACCGAAGGCGCAAAGCGCGAAATCGCGCGGGTCGAGTCCACGCTCGACCGACATCACCTTGAGCGCGCCGATCATGTTGCTGTCGACCAGATCGACGACGCCCCGCGCCGCCGCGAGCAGAGAGACGCCCATCGGACCCGCGACATGCTCCCGGATCGCCCGCTCGGCGGCGGCGACGTCGAGCGCCACTTCGCCATCGAGCAAGGCAGGAGGAATGCGCCCCAGAACGAGGTTGGCGTCGGAGACCGTCGGTCGCGTCCCGCCACGGCCATAGCAAGCGGGGCCCGGATCGGCCCCGGCGCTTTCCGGGCCGACGCGGATGGCGCCCTGCTCCGTCACCGTCGCGATTGAGCCGCCGCCGGCGCCGATGGTGTGGATGTCCGCGATCGAGAGCGCCAGCGGATGGTCGCCGATCCGTCCGGATGTCGTCCGGGCCGGCTGCCCGTCGCGAATCAGCGCGACGTCGGCGCTGGTGCCGCCCATGTCGATGGTCAGGAGATTATCAAGGCCCGCGAGCCGGCCGAGATACGCGGCCCCCTCCGCGCCCGCCGCGGGCCCGGAGAGGGCCAGGTGCACCGGGGCCCGCGCCGCTTCCTCCGGCGGACAGACGCCGCCGTTCGACTTCATGATGAAGAGCGGCCCCCCGACGCCTCGCGCTTTCAGACCTTCCGATAGTCGGGCGATATAGCGGCCGGCGACCGGCTGCGCCGTCGCATTCAGGGTCGTCGCGACCGTGCGTTCGTATTCGCGGAAGACCGGCAGGACGTCGACGGAAAGCGCGATCTCGACGTCCGGCAGGGCCGTGCGCAGGATTTCGCCGACGCGGCGCTCATGCGCGGGATTGGCGTAGGAGTGCAGCAGCACGACGGCGACGGCGTCGAGACCGGCCGTGCGAACGGCGGCCGCCGCCGCATGGACGGCGGCCTCGTCGAGCGGCGCCGCTTCCGAACCGTCGACGCGGATGCGGCCGCCGACCTCGTAGATGTGGCGGGCGGCGACGGGCCGCTTCGGCTTCACCCAGTTGAAGAGGTTCGCGGCGCGCGGAATTTCGGCCCGGCCGATCGCCAGGACGTGGCGGAACCCGGCGGTCGTAATAAGCCCGGCCTTGGCGCCCTTCCCTTCCAGGATAGCATTCGTGACGACGGTCGAGCCGTGCAGCACCGCTTCGATCTCGGCCGGCGCCGCCTCCGCGAGCGCCAGGATCTTGTCGACGCCGCCGAAGAAGCCGTCCGCCGGCGCCGACGGCGTCGTGGGCGACTTCGCGACCCAGAGCGCGCCGCCCGACCGATCCGCCAGGATGACGTCGGTAAAGGTCCCGCCGACGTCGAGCGCCAGCGCGTATCCCGGCCCGTCGCTCATGGACCGCCCATCACGGGCAGCGTCTGTCCCGTGATCCAACTCGCATAGTCGGACGCAAGGAAGAGGACGGCGTGGGCGATGTCCGCCGGCTCGCCCAGCCGGCGCATGGCGATGCCGTCCAGCAGCGCCTTCTGGCCATCCGCGCCATAGGATTCCCACTGCCGCACATAGTCGGGCGACGTCGGCATGAAGCCGGGCGCCACGGTGTTCACGGTGACGCCGAACTGGCCAAGTTCCGAGGCCAGTTGCCGCGCCAAGCCGACCTCGGCCGTCTTGGCAACGCCATAGCTGTGGATGCCCGTCCGCGAGACGCGGAGGCCGGCGCCGCTGGAAATGATCACGATGCGGCCCGCGCCCTTCGCCTTCATGCCGGACGCGACGGCGCGCGACACAAAGAAGGCGCCCGTCACGTTCACGTCCTGGATCTGGCGCCAGTCGGCGTCGGTCACCTCCTCCAGCGGCCGGGCGCGCTGGCCGCGCACGCCGCCGGCCGCGTGGACGGCGATGTCGACAGGCCCGATCCGTTCGATCAGTTCGTTGACCGCCGCAGAATCCGTCACGTCGAGGGCGTGGGTCTGGAGCGGCTTCGGCGCCTCCCGCGCGACGTCGGGCAACAGGTCAGCCTCGATGTCGGCGGCGTGGACCTCCGCGCCGTCGGCCGCGAAGCAATGGGCGATCTTGCGGCCGATGCCGCGGACCGCGCCCGTCACCAGAACCCGTTTGCCGTCGAACCGGATATCCATGGCGCGCCTACTCCGCCGCTGCGGAAAGTTGCGGGAACTCCGCCAGCATCGCCTGGAAGACGGCCTGCACCTCCGAGCCGTCGCCCTTGCGGTCGCCCGCGTCCATGGCGTCGATCGCGGCAAAGACGCGATGCTTGGCGTAATAGCGCCAATGCACCGGCAGCGTCGCGAGGCATTCAGTCAGCATGTCGTAGTTGGCGTCGGTCCAGATCTTCTCGAACGCCGTGCGCTCCGGCCCGAGGTCGTAGAAGCCGTCGGGCGTCTCGCCGGCGCGCGACTGGCGGAGCGCCCGTGTCGCCGCTTCGTCGACCGCGCCGTCTTCGATCACGACGCCATAGGCGTCGCGGGCGTGGTCCGTCGTTTCCCAGCCCCGGCGCCAGTCGAGCAGGACGGCCGCCGGATCGCGCGCCTGGGTGCTCAACGGTTGTGTCTATGCCGTGCGCACGCCGCCGCAGGCGACGTGCAGGATGTCGCCCGGCCCCATCGTCAGGATATCGGTGTTGCCGAGGTTGATCTCCCGGTTCGTGCCGGGGTTCAGGATGAACTTCGACGGCCCGCCGGCGAGCCCCTTGCAGATGCCCCAGCCGGTGAAGCGCGTGCGGTCGCGGTTGCGCGCGGTCACCTTCGTATTCGGGGAGAACGCCTGGAAGATCATCTCCGTGCCGAGGCCGCCGCGATGCTCCCCCGGGCCGGCGGAATTCTGCGCGAGGCCGTAGCGCAGCACCTTGACGCCGGCCTCGACCTCATTCACCTCGACAGGCGTGTTCTTGAGGAAGCCCGAATTCGCGCCGGAGCCGTCCTGCCCGTCCTCCGCCGCCCGGCCGCCGCAGCCGCCGGCCATCGGGTTGATCGCGGCCATGATGCGGCGGCCGGTGCGGTTGTCGATCGTGTTGACGTTCATGATCGGCCCGCCCGACGCCGGCGAGCCCGCGAGCCGGTCGGGCGCCGTCGGCGCGAACACGCCGAACAGCAGGCCCTGCAGCCGGGTGCAGGACAGCGTGCGCATGCCGACCGCCGCCGGAAAGACAGGATTGACGATCGTGCCGGACGGCAGGACCGAGCGGCAGACCCGGGAAAGGCCCGCGTTCAGATAGAGCGACGGGTCGAGCGAATAGAGGATGTAGGTCAGGCCGACCATCAGCAGCGTATGCCGCTCGTCGCCGCCGGTCGGGATGTTGAGCGAGGATTCGAGCTGCGGGTCGGAGCCCGTGAAATCGAGCGTCAGCTGATCGCCGTCGACGATCAGCGTGACCTTGAGCCGGCAGGGCCACCCGTTCGGCGCATCCTCGTCCATGAAGTCGGCAAAGGGATAGCGGCCGTCGGGCAGGCTCTTCACGATCGCCCGCGCCTGGGCTTCGGAATAGTCGAGCAGATCCTTCACGCCTTCGCGGAAGACGTCGACGCCGAAGCGCGCGATCATCTCCCGGACCTTGCGCTCGCCGGTGTTGCAGGCGGCGATCTGGGCCTTGAGGTCGCCCCAGTTCTGGTCGGGCGCCCGGACGTTGGCGAGGAAGATGTCGAGGACCTGGTGATTGATCTCGCCCTTTTGGACGATCTTGGCGGGCGGGATGCGAATGCCCTCCTGGTGCACTTCCGAGAGCGTGCGCGAGAGGCTCGCCGGCACCGCGCCGCCGACGTCGGTGTTGTGAATATGGCCGACGGAGAAGGCGACGATCTCGCCCTCGTGGAAGATCGGCTTCCAAATGTGCATGTCGGGCGAGTGCGTGCAGACGAACCCGGAATACGGGTCGTTCGTCATGCAGATGTCGCCGGGCTCGTAGTCGTCGATCAGCTTGATCGCGCCGCCGTAGTTCAGGTTGACGAACCATGTGGCGCCCAGTTCCGTCGGCGTCGCGAAGGTCTCGCCCTCGGGCGTCACCAGGCCCGTGGTGAAGTCCTCCGTCTCCTTGACGAAGGTCGAATGGGCGGTGCGGTAGAGCGTGAAAGCCATGCTCTCGGCCGCCGCCCGGGTGTGGTTCTTCAGGATCTCCAGCGTGACCTTGTCGATCGGCATGGGTTCAGCCCTCCGGCTCGATCAGAAGATTGCCCCAGCCGTCGACGCGGACGGCGAGGCCGGGCGGCACGACCGTCGTGCAATCGTCCTGCGCGACGATGGCCGGGCCGGCGAACGCATGGCCCGGCTCCAGGTCGGCCCGGCGGTAGATCGGGGCCCGTCGCTTGGCGCCGAAAAGGTAAATGTCCGCCTCGCTCGCGGGCGCGGCGGGTTTGGACGCGGCGGGCAGTTCGGCGAGCGCCGGCTTCGGCGCGCTGCCGCTGACGACGAGACGGAGATTGATCACCTGGATCGGCGCCTCCTCGTCGTGGTGGTCGTAGACACGCGCGTGCTCACGGTGGAACGCCGCCGCCATCGCAGCCGCTCCGCCGCCCGCGATATCGGCCCGGTCGATTAGCGTCTCGATCTCGTAGGACTGGCCGCGATAGCGCATATCGGCGGTCCAGACGAGCCGCGCCTCCCCCTGGAAGCCCTGCTCTTCTCTCAGCCAATGCAGCGCCTGGGCTTCGAGTTCGGCGGCGTGGCCTTCCAGCAGGTCGAGCCCCTCGGCGTCGAGGTCGACGAACGCGGTGCGGATGAAGTCGTTCCGGATATCGGCGATCAGACCGCCATAGGCCGAAAGCACGCCCGGCGTCGGCGGCACGATGACCTGTTTGAGGCCGAGGTCGCGGGCGAGCAGGCAGGCAGTCATCGGGCCGGCCCCGCCGAACGCCAGCAGCGCAAAGTCGCGCGGGTCGGCGCCGTGCCGCGACATCAGCTTCGAGATTTCGAGGAACATGCCGGAGATCGAGACACGGATGATGTTTTCCGCCGTCTCCTCGACCGAGGTCCCGAGTTTCTCGGCAAGTCCGCCGACCGCGCGTTGGGCGGCAGCGCGATCGATGGTGACGGCGCCATAGCCGAGTTCCCCCGCGCCAAGGAGGCCGAGCACGGCGAAGGCGTCCGTGATCGTCGGCCGATCGCCGCCCTGGCCGTAGCAGGCCGGCCCCGGCGTCGAGCCAGCGCTTTCCGGCCCGACCTTCAAGACGCCGAAGTCGTCGATCCAGTCGATCGAGCCGCCGCCCTCGCCGATCGAGGTGACCGAGACCGTCGGCACGTATATCGGGAAATCGCCGACCAGTTCGCCGACGCCGAACGCCGGCGCGCCGTCCCGGATGACGGCGACGTCGGCCGACGTGCCGCCGACGTCGAAACTCAGCACGTCGCGGGCGCCGATGCGCGCGGCGACGTCGGCGGCGCCGATGACGCCCGACGCCGTGCCGGAGAGCAGCATGGCGATCGGATCGGTCTTGCCGAGCTCGGCCGCCATGACGCCGCCGTTCGGCTTGGTGATCATCGGCTCCGCTGGCACGCCGGCGTCCTTCAACGCCTTCTGCAGGGACGCGATGTAGCTCGCCACCCGGCGCTGCACGTAGCCCGCGACGGTCGCGGTCACCGTCCGCTCGTATTCCCGAATGACCGGCCAGACGTCGGACGACAGCGTGACCGTCATGTCGGGCGCCGTCTCGGCGACGACGTCGCGGACCGCCCGCTCGTTCGCGGGATTGGCGTAGGCGTGCAGCAGGGCTACGACGATGGCGTCGGCGCCGGCGGCCTTCGCCTGCGCGACCGCGCGGCGGACGTCGTCCGGATCGACCGGAGTCTCGATCGCGCCGTCCTTGAGAGTCCGTTCCTTCAGGCCGTAAACGCGTTCCCGGGGCGCCAAGGGCGCCGGCCGCTTCGAGAAGAGATTGTAGGGGTCGGGCGTCTTCAGTCGCGCGACGACCAGAACGTCCTCGAACGCCGCCGTTGTGAAAAGCGCGAGTTCCGCGCCGCGCCGCTGGATCACCGTGTTCACGCCGACCGTGGTGCCGTGAGTGAAATAGGCGATCTCGCCGGGCGACTTGCCGTAGCGGCGTTCCAGTTCGCCGACGCCGTTCATGACCTCCGCGCCCGGCGTCGCCGGCGTCGACAGGGTCTTCAGCGTCATCAGGGCGCCAGTTTCTTCGTCGAAGACGCAGAAGTCCGTGAAAGTGCCGCCGATGTCGACAGCGACGCGACAAGTCATGCGGTCAGGTCCTCTTGCATTCCGGGCCGGCCAAACACCTCTGCCTCGATGGCGGCGGCGGCCTCTTTCAGCGCCGCGACGATTTCCGCCTGCTTGCGGCGGAAGCGCGGCGTGACGGTGACCATGTTGATCGCGGCCAAGGGCCTGCCGTCGGGCGCGCAGATCGGCACGGCCGCCCCGGCGGCGCCCTCGAAGCGCTCATCGACGTTGAGCGCGAAGCCCTGCGCGCGGTCCTGCTCGAGCCGCTCCATGATCGCCTCGACGTCGGTCAGGGTGTGGGGGGTCAGGGCGCGGCGGTCGCGGCTTTCCAGGTAGGCGCGCGCCTCGTCCGGCGGCAGCCGGGACAGCATCGCGTGGCCCTGCGCCGTGCAGTAGCCCGGTATGACCAGCAGGTGCTTCTCGTCGCAGCGGATTTCGTGGGGGCTGACCCGATGCGAGAGCAGGCGAACGTCCAGGTCCGCCGTCAGCGCGCCAAGCACGACCGATTCGCCGAGACTGTCCAAGAGCCGGTCCATCCAGGGCTGCGCCGCACGGAAGATCTGTCCGAGCGCGCCGCCGACCCAGCCGCCCGCCGCCATCGCCGGGGCCAGTCGAAAGCGGTCGCGCCGGTCGCGTTCCAGATAACCGCGCGCGGCGAGCGTTCCCATCAGCATGAAGGCCGAAGACTTCGGCAGGCCCAGCACCTGCACAACGTCCTTCAGCGCAAGGGCGCGATCCGTGGAGGCGAACAACTCGAGCAGATCGAGGACGCGGCCGGCGGACTTGACGTTGTTCATATATGCGAACGCCTGTTCCGATATGAGAATAAAGATTGACTCTCGTCCGAGCGGCCGTCAACGTTGTTGTTGCAGCGCAGCAGACAAGCGAGGCCCGAAGGACGCATGGCCGAGTTGGAGCAGAGGGTCGCGATCGTGACCGGCGGCGCCCGGGGCATCGGCCGCGGCTGCGCCCATGCTCTGGCCAAGAAGGGTCTTGCGATCGCGCTGGTCGACCTTCTGATCGAAGACATGGAGCGCACGAAGCGCGAGATCGAAGAGATCGGCCAGCCCTGCCTCGTCTTCGAAGCCGACGTCTCGGATCACGCCCGCGCCAAGGCCGTCGCCCGCGAAACGCGCGACGCCTGGGGCCGTATCGATGTCTTGATCAACAATGCCGGACGGCCGATGCCGGTCGGCATTCTCGAGATCAGCGAGGAGCAGTGGCAGTCGACGATCGACGTCAACCTGAAGAGCTGCTTCAACTATATCCAGGCCGTCGCGCCGACGATGCTGGAGCGCGGCTACGGCCGGATCGTCTCGATGTCGTCGCTGAACGCCCATTCGGGCGGCGTGACCGCGGCCGTCAGCAAGTTCGCCTATGCCGCGGCCAAGGCCGGCATCATCGGCATGACGCGGGCGCTGGCGAAGGAACTGGGCCCTGACATCGCGATCAACTGCGTCTGCCCTGGCCTGATCAAGACCGAACTCACCATGAAGAACCCGGTCATCGCGGCGCGCGAACCGGAACTGGTCAAGGGCATCGCCCTCGCCCGCTGCGGCTCGCCGGCGGACGTCGGCGAACTCGTCTGCTTCCTGGCGACGGCGGAGCACTTCTACATGACCGGCCAGGACATCACGATCGACGGCATGCAGTGGAACCGATAACGGGCGCGCCAAAGCGCCGACGCTTGGAGCAACTGGGGATCAACAACGGGAGACGGAGCATGACAACGTTCCATCGCAAGACGAGCCTGAAGCGCCTGACGGCGGCTGCGGTCTTGGCCTTGGGCCTCGGCGCCATGGCCGGGCCGGCGCAGGCGGACAAGTTCGTATTCGCCAATTCCTCGGCCTATGACACCCTCGACCCGCACGCGGTCTTCGACGTCGGCCGCGTCGCGAGCCGCATCAACCTCTATGACGGGCTGATGCGCTGGCAGGACAACCCGCCGAAGCTGGAGCCCTGGCTCGCCGAAAAGGTGGATATCTCCGAGGACGGGCTGACCTACACGTTCACGCTGCGCGACGCCAAGTTCCACGATGGCTCGCCGGTCGAAGCCTCCGACGTCGTCTACTCGATCGACCGCATTCTCACGATGAAGAAGGGCGCATATTCGCTCTACTCCAACGTGATCGACGTCGGGACGACCAAGGCGCCCGACCGAAGACGGTCGTCTTCACGCTGAAGGAGCCGTCGGCGGTCTTCCTCGCGACCGTGCCGGAAATCAACGTCGTGAACGAAGAACTCGTGCGGTCGCACGAGAAGGACGGCGACCTCGGGACGGAGTGGCTCTCCAAGAACGACGCCGGTTCCGGGTCTTACATGCTGACGCGCTTCGACCCCGCGATCGGGTTCCAGGCGAAGCGGTTCGAGGATCACTTCCTCGGCTGGGACATGAACCCGGACCCGGTCGACGAGATCGAGTTTCGCACGGTCGTCGAGATCAACAGCCGCGTGCTCGGCCTCATGAACGGCGACTTCCAGGGCACGGACGGCTACCTGCCCCAGGATCAGGTCAAGCGCCTGCGCGAGAGCGACAAGATCTACGTCGACGAGCAGGAGTCGATGCGCATCTTCTATTCGATCATTCACAGCGGCCGCGAGCCGATGAACGATCTGAACTTCCGGAAGGCGCTATCCTACTCGTTCGACTATGACGGCTTCATCAACAACATCCTGTCCGGCTCGGTCGCGCGCGATCCGGTGCCGCTGCCGAACAACATGTGGGGCGCGCCCCAGGACCTTGAGGGCTATACCTACGACCTTGAGAAAGCGAAGGAATATCTCGCGAAGGTCCCCGCGGACAAGATTCGCGAGATCACCATCGGCGCGCTCGCGGGCTACGGCCAGACCGAGCAGGCCGCCGCCCTGCTGCAGAACGGCCTCACCAAGATCGGCCTGAAGTCCAAGATCGTCGCCGAGCCCTGGCCGGTCGCCTCCGGCAAGATGCGCGACGAGCAGCAGATGTACGACCTGCTGTTCCTCTGGAAGTCGACCTACTACGCCGACCCGAACAACTGGCTCGGCGAGATGTATGCCTGCGACCAGATCGGCGCGCGCAACAACTCCTGGTACTGCAACGAGGCGGTCGACAAGCTCCTGAAGGAAGCGCGCATCACCACCGACCGGTCGGTGCGGGAGGCCAATTACCTGAAGGCCAACGAGATGCTGATGGAGGACGCCGCCGGCATCTTTATCTACAACACCAAATGGTTCGGCCCCTTCAATAAGAAGGTGAAGGGCGTACGCTTCTGCCCGATCGGCAACGGCCAGGAGATCCGCTGGGTCTCGATCGACTGATCCGGTTCAGCCGGCGCGCGGCCCGACGTCGCGCGCCGGCGGCCTAGCCCGAGCCTTCTGGCCAGAGATCGCCCATGCGCGCCCTCGCCCTGACCGTCAATCGTCTCGCCTGGTTCGCGCCGACGCTGCTCGGCCTGCTGTTCATCACCTTCTTCATCAGCCACATAATTCCCTCCGACCCGATCGCCTTCATCGCGGGCGACAACGCCACGCCGGAACAGATCGCGGCGCTCAAAGCCAAGTTCGGCGTCGATCAGCCCTTCCTGGTGCAGCTCTGGAACTACGTGCTGGGCGTTCTTCAGGGCGACTTCGGCGTCAGCCTCTATACCCAGCGCCCGATCATCGACGACCTGACAGGCCGGTTGCCGGCGACGCTGGAGCTCGCCATCGTCGCCATCCTGATCGCCGCGGTGATCGGCGTGCCGCTCGGCGTCGCCGCCGCCGTACGGCGGAATTCGTGGATCGACCACGCGCTCCGCATCTTCACCGTCTCCGGCCTCGCCATCGCCGCCTTTTGGCTGGCGATCCTCTTGCAGCTCCTCTTCTCGATGGAGTTCGGGGTGACGCCGCTGCAGGGCCGTATCGACGGCTGGG
>DAINCG010000027.1:0-558 GCA_036732525.1 Pseudomonadota bacterium
ACGCCGACGATCACGCCGATCGCCGCCGCCATCAGGCCGCCGGCGGGCAGCGTGATCAGAAAGGGCAGGTCGAACTTCGTCGCCAGGTTCGCGGCCGTGTAGGCGCCGACGGACATGAACGCCGCATGGCCGATCGAGAGCTGTCCGCAATATCCGAGCAGGATGTTGAGGCCGAGCGCGCCGACGGTCGCGATCGCGACGAGGCTGAGCAGCGTCAGGTAGTATTCCGAGAGCACCAGCGGCGCGACGGCGAAGAACAGGATCAGCATGCCGAACGCGGCGAACCGCGAAATCGGCAGCGGATACAAGGACATGTCCGACCTGTAGTCGGTCTTGTAGAAGCCGGACTCCCGATGCAGCATCGGCCTAGATCCTCTCGATCAACTTGCGGCCGAACAAGCCGTACGGGCGTATCATGAGCATGATGATCATCAGCACGTAGGGGGTGAAGTCCTTCGTGCCGCCCCCGACATAGGGGTCGATGAAGCCGGCCGCGAGCGCCTCGGCGAGGCCGACGATGATGCCGCCGACGACGACGCCGACGATCGAGTCGAGGCC
>DAINCG010000027.1:568-4681 GCA_036732525.1 Pseudomonadota bacterium
GATGACCACGGGGAAGACCTTCAGGCCGACCAGGGCCAGCTGGGTGTCGACGCCGCTCATGCTGCCCCAGAGCACGCCGCCCAGCATGGCGACGACGCCGGCCATGACCCAGGCGAGCGCGAAGTAGCGCTCGACGTCGATGCCCATGGCGGAGGAGACCTGGTGGCTGTCCGCGACCGCGCGCATGGCCACGCCCTTGCGGGTCTTCAGGAAGAACCAGCCGAAGGCGAGCAGGAACAGGATCGAGATGCCGGCGCCGACCAGCTGGATCGGCGTGAAGAAGAACCAGCCGAAGATGATCGGCGCGTCCGGGATCGGCAGATTGATCGGCCGGGGCGCCGAGCCGAACACCATTGGCCCAAAGCCGCGCAGGATGAAGGCGAGGCCGATAGTCGCCATGATGATCGAAACGATCGGTCGGCCGATCAGCGGCCTCAGCACGACCCGCTCCAGACCGATGTTGAAGGCGATCATGAAGACGAGGCCGGCGAACAGCGCCAGCCAGAGCGGAAAGTCGTAGGCCCGGCTCGCGAGCGCCGATATCACGATGCCCGCGATCATCACGAACTCGCCCTGGGCGAAGTTGATCGCGTCCGTCGCCTTGTAGATCAGGACGAAACCGAGCGCGACCAGGGAGTACATCAGGCCGTTGGCGACCCCCTGTCCCGCCAGCTCGATCCCGAAACGAAGATTATCCATCGGGCAATGTCTCCTCAGGCCGCGTCCAGAATGGCGAGGCGCATGTCCACATGGCTCTTGCGGCCGTCCTCGAAGGTCACTTCCGCGCGCAACTCGACGTCCGCCTTGCCGCCGTAGAACGCGTCGATGACGCTGGCATAGTGCTCGGCGATATAGCTGCGGCGCAGCTTGCGGGTGCGCGTGATCTCGGCGTCGTCGGCGTCGAAGTCCTTGCCGAGCAGCATGAAACGCTTGATGCGCAAGGGTTCCGGCAGGCCGCGGTTGATGCGCGCGACCTCCTCGCCGATCAGCTCGCGCACCTCCGCCTTCTGGCTGAGATCGAGATAGTTGGTGTAGGGCAGCGCCCGGCGCTCCGCCCACTTGCCGACGGTGTTGAAGTCGATCGCCACCATCGCGCAGACGAACGGCCGGTCGTGGCCGAACGAGATCGCCTCGGAGATGTAGGCGCTGTACTTCAGCTTGTTCTCGACGAACTGCGGCGCGAAGGCGGAGCCGTCGGAAAGCTTCCCGACGTCCTTGGCGCGGTCGATGATCGTCAACTGGCCGTCGCTGCCGATGACGCCGGCGTCGCCGGTGCGGAACCAGCCGTCCTCCGCCAAGACGTCCTTCGTCGCCGTCTCGTTCTTGTAGTAGCCGAGGAACACGCCGGGGCCGCGCACCTGCACCTCGCCGCTTTCGGCGATGCGCACCTCGATGCCCTCGCAGGGCCGGCCGACCGTGTCGGGGTTGGCTTCGCCTTCGCGCTGGAGCGACCCGACGCCGGTAATCTCGGTCGAGCCGTAGACCTGCTTCAGGTTTACGCCGAAGGCGCGGAAGAAGCGGAAGGTGTCGGGACCGAGCGGCGCGCCGCCGGTATAGCACCAGCGCGCGCGGCGGAGGCCGAACTGATCGCGCACCGGGGCGTAGACCAGGAACTCGCCGATGGCGCGCTTCAGGCGCTCGCCGGTCGACAGCGTTTCGCCGGCTTCCTCCTTCCGCGCGGCCTCGATCGCGACGGCGCGGAACGTCTCGAACACCCATTTCTTGACGCCGGTCAGATCCTCGGCCTTCACCTGGATCTCGGAGAGGATGCCCTCCCAGACGCGCGGGGCGGCGATCATCCCGGTCGGACCCAGCTCGCGCAGGTCGCGCTGCAGCGTCTCCGGGCTTTCGGGGCAGTAGCACCGGGCGCCGGTAACGAGGCTCGCCGCCATGCTGTAGGTCGCGTCGCCGACCCAGGCCATGGGCAGATAGGAGAGAAAGTCGTCGTCCTCGCGGACGTCCTCATGCGCGACGAAGGTCCGCGCGGCCGAGATCATGTTCCGGTGGCTCAGCATCACGCCCTTCGGCCGCCCGGTGGTGCCGGACGTGTAGCACATAAGCGCCACCGAATCCGGGTCGAGCGCCGCGACGTCGGCTGCATATTGCGCGGCGTCGCCGGCCGCGCCCTTTTCCGCGACCGAGGCGTAGGAGACGAGGTTGGGCGCATCGTATTCCGACAGACCGCGGTCGTCGTCGTAGATGATGTACTTCAGCGTCGGCAGCCGGTCTCGGATGGACAGCGCCTTGTCGACCTGCTCCTGATCCTCCGCGACGATGAAGGCGACGTCCGCGTCGGCCAGGACGTAGGCCAGCTCGTCTGCGATCGAGTCCTGGTAGACCGGCACCGCCGCGCCGCCGGCGGCCTGGGCCGCGATCTGCGCCCAGTAGAGCTGCGGACGGTTGTCGCCGATGATCGCGAGCTTGTCGCCCGGCTGAAAGCCCAGCGCCTTCAGTCCCAGCGCGAAGTTCCGCACATGGTCGTTGTAGTCGGACCAAGTGTAGGTCTGCCAGATGCCGTGATGCTTCTCGCGCATCGCCGGCTTGGCGCCCCGGGTCTTGGCGTTTTCAAGCGCTTGACCCGGAAGTGTCGCCGCGTCCGCCATCGGCTCAGTCTCCGTCCTGCAAGTGCGATGCGCCGAGATAGGCCCGGATGACGGCCGGATCCTGTTTAACGTGGTCCGGCGTGCCGTCGGCGATCTTGACGCCCTGGTCGAGCACGATGATGTGGTCGGAGATGTCCATGACGACGCCCATGTCATGCTCGATCAGCATGATCGTCGTGCCGAATTCCGCGTTCACATCAAGGACGTAGCGGACCATGTCCTCCTTCTCTTCCTGGTTCATGCCGGCCATCGGCTCGTCGAGCAGGAGGAGGGTGGGGTCCAGCGCCAACGCGCGGCCGAGTTCGACGCGCTTCTGCAGGCCGTAGGCGAGTTCGCCGGTGTTCAGGCGGCGAAGGTCGGTGATGCGCAGGAAGTCGATGATCTCTTCCGCGCGCTTCCGGTGCTCGACTTCTTCCTTCTGGGCGAAGCCCCAATAGGCGAAGCAGGAGAGGATGCCGGACTTCATCCGGACGTGCCGGCCGAGCATCAGGTTGTCGAGCACGGTCAGGCCGCGGAAGAGCGCGATGTTCTGGAAGGTGCGGGCGACGCCCAGTTCGGCGATTGCGCTCGGCCGCTTGCCGATCAGCTCCGTACCGTCGAATTTGATCGAGCCCTGATCAGCCTTGTAGAAGCCGCTGATCATGTTGACGAGGGAGGTCTTGCCCGCGCCGTTGGGGCCGATGATCGAGAAGATGGAGCCCCGCGGCACCTGCAGGCTGACGTCGGTGACGGCTTTGACGCCGCCAAAGCTCTTCGCGACGTGATCGACCGTCAATATCGCGTCGCCGACTCCGGCACCGCCAGCATCGAGCATCTAAGCGACCTCCCGCCAATTTTTATGGCGGGCGCGTGCGCGCGATCCGCCTTTGTTTGGCGAAAGGGTAGGACGATCCGACGCGCCTGCGCAACTGGCTTACCGACATTTAATTATTAGCCCAAACGGGCGAGAAGGCGGACCAGCCAACGGGTTCGATCGCTATACAGCTTGGGCGTGTAGAACGAGCCGGCGGCCCGCTTCGAAGCTTCGCCGCGGGTCGGATAGGGCAGCACGACTCGGGCCAGTTTCCCGACCTTTTCGCGTCCCGAGACGGCGAGCGCCCAGGGCGCGATCAGGTCGCCCGCGCCGGCGCCGACGATGCCGCAGCCAAGCACGCGCCCGCTCTTGCTCGTGACCGCCTTGACCAGCCCGTCCGTCCGCCGCTCGGCCATGGCCCGATCGTTTTCGGCGAAGGGCCAGCGCAGCACGCGAATCGATTCGCCGTGTTCCTTGCGCGCCTCCGCTTCGGTCATGCCGACCTGGGCGAGTTCCGGGTCGGTGTAGGTGACCCACGGGATCGCCGAATGGTCCGCCTTCGCCGGCAGGCGGAACAGCGCGTTCTGGATGACGACGCCCGCGTGGTAGCTGGCGACGTGCGTGAACTGCAGCGCGCCCGCGACGTCGCCCGCCGCGAAGACGCGCTTGTTCGAGACGCTGCGCAGCCGCTGGTCGACTTCGACGCCGCGGCGGTCG
>DAINCG010000027.1:4704-10597 GCA_036732525.1 Pseudomonadota bacterium
ATCCAGGTTGGGCTTTCTGCCGGCTGCGACCAGAAGGTGGCTGCCGTCGATCGTCTCGCCGCCCGCGAGCGTCAGGCGGTAGCCGTCGGCCGTCTTCTCGGCGCGTTCGATCTTGGCCTCGGCGCGGATGTCGACGCCCTCCTCGGCCAGTCGTTCGAGCACGACGGCGGCGAGTTCGGGATCGTCCTTGCCGAGCGGCTTGAGCGCCTCCAACGCCGTCACATCCGCGCCGAGGCGGCGATGCGCCTGCGCCATCTCCATCCCGATCGGGCCGGCCCCGATGATCAGCAGCCGGCGCGGCAGGATACGGTTCTCGAAGATCGTCTCGTTGGTGAGATAGGGAATGTCCGCGAGCCCGGCGATCGGCGGCGTCGTGGCTGTTGATCCCGTCGCGACGACGAAGCGCCGCGCCCGGACGATGCGGCCGCCCGCCGCCACGGCGTCCGGGCCGACGAAGCGGGCGTCGGCGCGGAGCACGGTGACGCCCAGGCCCTCGAACCGCTCCTGGCTGTCATGGGGCGCGATGCCGGCGATGACGCCGTGGACGTGGTCCATGACGCGGGCGAAGTCGACAACGGGCTCGACGTCGGCGACGCCCAGGTCCGCGCCGTGACGCAGCGTCGCCGCCTGCTTCGCCGCGGCGAGCAGCGCTTTCGACGGCACGCAGCCGTAATTCAGGCAGTCGCCGCCCATTTCGCCGCGTTCGATCAGAACAACGCTCGCGCCCATCTGTACGGCGCCGGCCGCGATCGAAAGGCCGGCGGAGCCCGCGCCGATGACGCACAGGTCGGGAGCGAGGTCGGCTTCGGGCATCGCGCGGGACTCCGGCGGCGGCGTTCGGGCCTTTCACTTGGCCGGCGGCCGCCGCTTTGGCGAATAACCTTCCGGTGAAGCGAGCCGGATCAGAGCTCCAGTTCGATGAGATAGGGCCCGTCGACGCTCAGGCCGTGACGGAGCGCGCGGGCGAGTTCGTCGCAGTCCGTCGCCCGGCTCGATTCGACCCCAAGGCTCTTCGACATGCCGCGCCAGTCGATCGCCGGCCGGTCGAGGCTCAGCATGTCGACGGCGCGCGGGCCCGGGTTCTGCACGCCGACATTGGTGAGTTCGCCCTGCAGGATGCGATAGGCCCGGTTGGCGAAGACGACAAGCGTGACGTCGAGGTTCTCCCGGGCCATCGTCCAGAGCGCCTGGATCGTGTACATGCCGCTGCCGTCGCCTTCGAGCGTGACGACCTTGCGGTCGGGCGCCGCCACGGCCGCGCCGATCGAGACCGGCATGGCGTAGCCGATCGAGCCGCCCATGCCGTTCAGCCAGGCATGCGGCGGGGCGTCCGCGGTCAGCGGGAAGAAGCCGCGGCCGGACGTGACTGATTCGTCGACGACGATCGCGTTCTCCGGCAGGATCGAGCCAAGCACGGCCGCGATCTTGTCGAGGGTGATCTCGCCGGACGGCGTGGCCGGCCGGTCGGTCCCGGCGACATGCGCCGGCGCCTCGCCGAGCGCGCCGAGTTCCGATGCAAGCGCTTCGAGCGCGCCTTCGAGGTCCTGCTCCACGCCGGCGAGCTTGGTCAGCGCCATGCCGTCCGGCGTCAGCACGCTCGGCTTGCCGGGATAGGCGAAGAACGCGACCGGCTGCTTCGCGCCGCAGAGCACCATGTGCTTCACGTCCTTCAGGACGCCGCGCGCCATGTCGACGACATAGGGCACCCGGTCGACCTTCACGCGCCCGGAGCCGCGCTCGAGGAGCGCGTTCTGGCCTTCCGACAAGAGCCGGCACCCGGTCTTGGCGGCGATGCGGCCCGCATAGTCGAGCGCCTTCTCGCGAAGCGCGACGCCGCCCAGCATCAGCATGCCGCCCGAGCCCGCGTCCTTCAGCGCCTTTGCGGCGGCCGTGACCGCGTCTCCGTCGACGCCGGCGCGGGGCGCCGGAGCCCGGGCTGTCACCGGCTCGCCGCCCGGATTCCAGGCGGTGTCGGCCGGCAGGATCAGGGTCGCGATCTGGCCAGGCGCCTCCCGCGCCGCCTCGACGGCGAGCGCGCCGTCCGCGGCGATGCCTTCGGCCTTGGGCGAGGACTTGACCCAATGCGACATCGGCGCGGCCACGCCGGCGATGTCGGACGTCAGCGGCGCGTCGTGCTCCAGGTGATAGGTCGCGTGGTCGCCGACGACATTGACGATGCCGGACCGCGCCTTCTTCGCGTTGTGCAGATTGGCGAGGCCGTTGCCGAGGCCGGGGCCGAGGTGGAGCAGGGTGGAGGCCGGCTTGCCGGCGAGCCGGTAGTAGCCGTCGGCCGCGCCGGTCACGACGCCCTCGAACAGGCCGAGCACGCAGCGCATGCCGGGGACCGAATCCAGGGCCGCGACGAAGTGCATTTCGGACGTGCCGGGGTTGGTGAAGCAGACGTCGACGCCGGCGGCGACGAAGGTTTCGAGCTCGCGACCAGGGTGCGGACAAGGCTCTCAGCGCCATTCATGCTCATCGGGGTTCCTTTGGCCGGCAGGCGCCCTGCGCCCGGCGTTGCTTGACGGATCGGGCGTGAGGCTCGCAAGCTGGCGGCGTTTCGGCAAGGCCTTATTGCCCGCTTGCGACGGCGGGCGGGGCGAGCAGGAGACCAACGCCATGGACGGACCGCTATTCCCGACTGCGCGCGATGCGCCCCCCGCGGCGCGCGTCGCTCGCATCGCCGGCGTCCTCGCCGACCACGTCGACGCGCTGGAGCGGGACCGCCGCATGCCGGCGACCATGCTGGACGCGCTGCATCAGGAACGGCTCTACCGGATGCTGCTGCCCGAGCCCTATGGCGGGGAGGAGGCGGCGCCGCTGGACTTCATGGCGGCGATCGAGGGGCTGGCGCGCGTCGACGCGAGCGGCGCCTGGTGCGTCTGCCAGGCGAACGGCTGCGCGATGACGGCGGCGTATCTGCCGCCGGAAGCGGCGACGGAAATCTGGGGCGAGGACCCGCGCGCCGTGGTCGCCTGGGGGCCGGGGCCGACCAAGGCGGTCGAGGTCGACGGCGGCTACAGCCTCGACGCCAAGCTGATGTTCGCGAGCGGCGGACGGCAGGCGACCTGGCTCGGCGCGCACAGCAAGGTCACGTCGAAATCGGGCGAGGTCCTGCTGGAGCCGAACGGCGAACCCCAGGTCCGCACGTTTCTCTTCCCGGCCGACACCGTCGACATGCAGGATATCTGGGACGTCATCGGCTTGCGCGGCACGGCCAGCGACGCCTACGAGTTCAAGGATCGTTTCGTGCCGACGCGGCACTCGACGCTGCGCGACGACCAGGACGGCCACTTCTACGAGGCGCCGCTCTATCATTATCCGGCGATGACGCTGTTCGCTTGCGGCTTCGGGTCGGTCGCGCTCGGCATTGCGCAGGGCTTCCTCGCCGACTTCCTGGCGTTCGCGCAGGGGAAGGTGCCCAGGCTCGCGAAGTCATCCGTGGCGGACAGTCCGGTCGCCCAGGGCGAAGCGGCGCTCGCCGCCGCCCGCATCGCGGCGGGCCGCGCCTATCTTCGCCAGGAGGCTGGCGAGGTCTGGGAGGAGACGAAGGCGAACGGCGAGCTTTCGGTCGCTGGCCGCGCCCGCATCCGTCTCGCCGCCACGTTCGCGATCCACGAGGCGAAAACGGCGGTCGACCTGCTCTACGACCTCGCCGGGGCCGATGCGATCTTCCAGGAAAAGCCCTTCGAGCGCCGCTTCCGCGACATCCACACCGTCACCCAGCAACTGCAGGGCCGAAAGACGCACTTCACGTCCGTCGGCGCCTGGATGATGGGCCGCGATCCCGATCTTTCGGTGATGTAGCCGCTGTTTATCGGGCCTGCTTCAGACGGCCCAGCATGGCGATCTTGCGCGGGTCGAAGGAGCGCCAGTCCTCCGACAGCACGCCGCCGGTGTCGGTCGAGTTCGGGTTGAACTGCCAGTAGAACCAGCATGACGCCATGGCCCCGCGATGGGTCATGTAGGTCACCAGCGCGTCATGCCAGAGGGCGTCCGGCGTGCCGTTCAGATACTTGCCGCCGAATTCGCCGGCGCAGACGGCGTGCTTCGTCGTCAGATGGCCGAAGTGCAGGTCCCAGATGCGATACATGTTGGTCGGATAATCGGGCGCGTTGAAGTACGGCATCATGTAGACGTCGGGCCCGTAGACGTGCGGCGAGTAGACGAGCTTGTCGGCCGGGATTTTCTTCAGGTCGATCGGGTTCTTCGCTGCTTCGGTGAAGTTGCTGCCCCAGAAGGCGCCGTAACCGCCCGTTTCGGTTCGCGTTTCGCCCACCCCTTCGACGAAGATCAGAAGGCGCCGGTTCGTCTTCAGCACGCGCTCGCCGCCCTTTTCCGCCAGCGTTTTCCACTCCTTCCACGAGATTCCGTAAGGCTCGTTGAAGAGGTCGATGCCGACGATCTCCGGACGGTCCAGCGCGAACTCCGCCATGCGCTTCAGGTCGTTCAGCCAGTCGGCGACCTTGTAGGAGCCGTTGTGGTGATAGGGCGCCGGCGTATCGCCGCCCTTGATCGCCGAATCGTAGCTGTTGAAGCTCAGCAGCACCCAGAGGCCGGCCCGCTCCGCGGCGTCGACCGCCTGGTTCAGCATGTCGAGGCCGGTCGGGCCGTAGCCCTTGTCGATCGCCCAGTCGGCGACCTTGTGCTTGCGGTCGAGCATTTCGGGCGTGATCGGCAGGCGGACGGCGGTAAAGCCCGCGACGCTGATCTGGCGCATGAAGTCGCCGACCGACCGGCCTTCCCAGAGGCCGTGCAGCGCCCGGTCCTCCGTCTCCAGGCCGGACCAGTTGATGCCGAAGAGCGGGATCTCCCGATCGTCGGCGTAAATGCGGCCATCGCGGACGTGAAAGCGTTCGGGCTTGAAGTCGAAGGGCGTCGGGGCCGGCTGCGCGACGGCCGTCGCGATCTGGCGCGAGTCATCGGCCGATGCGGTCCGGGCGGCGAGGGACGCCAGCACGGCAAGCGCCAGAACTCCAAGCAAACGACGCGCCATGCTCATGCTCCAGACATTTCGGTCGCCATCTTCGGACCTCGGCCAATCCAATCGGATTATGGCTAATTTTTGGTTACGCGCCCTCGAAATTGGACGGCGCGCCATGGTCCTTTAGATAGTCCAGATAACCCTGCAAGATGTACGCGGCGGCGGCGGCGTCAATCGCGACCGCGCGCTTCGCCCGGCTTATGTCCGCCTGGAGCATCGTGCGCTCGACGGCGTTCGTCGAATGGCGTTCGTCCCAAAAGGCGACGGGAAGGTCGCGCAACGCCAAGAGATTGCGGACAAATCCTTCCGCCGCCTGGGCGCGCGGGCCCTTCCGACCGCTCGGGTCGAGGGGCAGTCCGACGACGGCGCCGGCCGCGCCGGCGTCGTCCAGCAGCGCCAGAAGCCGCGTCGCCACGTCGCGGAAGCGTCGCCCGCGCCGGAGCGTCTCGCGCGCCGTCGCGATCGTCAGGCTGGGGTCGGAGACGGCGACGCCGACGGTGGCGCCCCCGACGTCCAGCCCGAGCAGTCGGGCGGCCGGCGGCAGGGCGGCCGGAAGGTCGTCAGGCTTGCAGATCGGCATGGGCGATGCTAAGCGCCGCAACGCCCGAAAGGCAAGGTTTCCAAAGCTTCAGGAGGGACAGAACCCCCGTGTCCCTGGACCGCGATACCGTCGCGCGCATCGCGGCGTTGGCCCGCATTCGCGTTGCGGACGACGAACTTGACGCCGTCGCCGCCGACTTGAACCACATTCTCGGCTGGGTCGAGACCCTGAACGCCATCCCGACCGACGGCGTCGAGCCGATGGTCGGCGTCGGCATGGCCCGCGCGCCGCTCCGCAAGGACGAGGTGACCGATGGCGATCGCGCCGACGCGGTGCTGGCGAACGCGCCCGACGCCGCGCCGCCTTAT
>DAINCG010000027.1:10607-12053 GCA_036732525.1 Pseudomonadota bacterium
CGAAGGTGATCGAGTAGCGATGGCGCTGGATAAGGACCTGCTTGGCCTGACCATGGCCGAGGCCCGCCGGGCGATGGACGCGGGCGAATTGACCTCGCGTGCGCTCACCGAAGCCTATCTGGCGGCGGTCGAGGCGTCGCGGCCGCTCAACATCTACGTCACCGAGACGCCCGAACGCGCGCTCGCCGACGCCGACGCCGCCGACGCCCGCATCCGGGCGGGCGACGCCGCGCCGATGACCGGCATGCCGATCGCGATGAAGGACCTCTTCTGCACCGAAGGCGTTCGTACGACGGCGGCTTCTCGCATTCTCGGCGGCTTCGCGCCGCCCTATGAGAGCACGGTTTCGGCGAAACTGAAGGCGGCGGGGACGGTTCTCCTCGGCAAGGCCAATCTCGACGAATTCGCGATGGGCTCCTCGACGACGACCAGCGCGTTCGGCGACACGGTCAATCCCTGGTCGAACCGGGTCGGCAACCGGCCGCTGACGGCGGGCGGCTCCTCCGGCGGCTCGGCGGCTGCGGTCGCGGCGGGACCGACACCGGCGGCTCGATCCGCCAGCCGGCGGCCTTCTGCGGCATCGTCGGCCTGAAGCCGACCTACGGGCGCTGCTCCCGCTGGGGCGTCGTCGCCTTTGCCTCCTCGCTCGACCAGCCGGGACCGCTCGCCCGCACGGTCGAGGACGCGGCGATCATGCTCTCGGCGATGGCGGGGCACGATCCCAAGGACTCCACGTCGTCCGACCGCGCGCTCCCCGACTTTCGGGCCGCGCTCGGCGAAGGGATCAAGGGCATGCGCGTCGGCGTGCCGAAGGAGTATCGAGTTGACGACATGCCGCCCGCCATCGACGCAGCATGGCGCCAGGGCGTCGAAATGGCGAAGGCCGCGGGCGCCGAGATCGTCGAGGTCTCGCTGCCGATGACCATGGCCGCGCTGCCGGCCTACTACATCGTCGCGCCGGCGGAGGCGTCGGCCAATCTCGCGCGCTATGACGGCGTGCGTTATGGGGCCCGCGTCGACGCCGACGAGTTGATCGACATGTACGGCGCGACCCGCGGCGAGGGCTTTGGCGAGGAGGTGCGCCGCCGCGTGCTGATCGGCACCTACGTGCTGTCGGCGGGCTACTACGACGCCTACTACAAGAAGGCGCAACGCGTGCGCACCCTGATCGCGCGGGACTTCGAGCAGGCCTTCCGACAAGCCGACGTCCTGCTGACGCCGACGACGCCGGGCGCCGCTTTCGCCAATGGCGAGAAGACGGACGATCCGATCAAGATGTACCTGAACGACGTGTTCACCGTGCCGGCGAGCCTGGCGGGTCTGCCGGCGATGTCCGTGCCGTCGGGCCTTGACGAATCGGGCCTGCCGCTTGGACTTCACGTCATCGGCCGGCCGTTCGACGAGGCGAGCGTCCTGCGTCTCGGCCGGGCCATCGAGGATGCGGCG
>DAINCG010000027.1:12068-17790 GCA_036732525.1 Pseudomonadota bacterium
TCGCGAAGTTGGCCCCGCTGCCGATCGGAGAGAGCGCATGAGCACCCTGGTCGAAGGCCGCGACGGGCCCTGGGAACTGGTCATCGGCTTGGAGACGCACGCCCAGATCGTCTCCAAGGCCAAGCTCTTCTCCGGCGCCTCCGCCGCGTTCGGCGGCGCGCCGAACAGCCATGTCAGCTTCCTCGACGCTGGCATGCCGGGCATGCTGCCCGTGGTGAACGAGGCCTGCGTCGAGGCGGCGATCAAGACCGGCATCGCCCTCAACGCCAAGATCAACGAGGTCTCGATCTTCGACCGGAAGAACTATTTCTACCCGGACCTGCCGCTCGGCTATCAGATCTCGCAGTTCTCGGACCCGATCGTCGGCAAGGGCCATCTCGACATCGAGACGGAAGGCTCCGGCGCGAAACGGATCGGCGTCACCCGCCTGCATCTGGAGATGGACGCCGGCAAGAGCCTGCACGACCAGGACCCGATGCGCTCCTACATCGATCTCAACCGCGCCGGCGTCGGGCTGATGGAGATCGTGACAGAGCCCGATATCCGGAGCGCGGAGGAGGCGGCGGCCTATGTGACCAAGCTCCGCGCCATCCTCCGCTATCTGGGCGTCTGCGACGGCAATATGGAGGAGGGGTCGCTGCGCTGCGACGTCAATCTCTCCGTGCGCCGGCCGGACGGCCCGCTCGGCACGCGGGCCGAGATCAAGAACGTCAACTCGATTCGTTTCATGCGCGAGGCGATCGCCTATGAGGCCGAACGCCAGATCGAGATCCTGGAAGAGGGCGGGGCGGTCGTCCAGGAAACCCGCCTGTTCGATCCGGACCGGGGCGAGACCCGGTCGATGCGCTCCAAGGAAGAGAGCCACGACTACCGCTATTTCCCGGACCCGGATCTGCCGCCGCTCGTCGTCGCGCCGGAGACGATTCAGCGGATCAGGGACGCCATGCCGGAACTGCCGGACGCAAAGCGCGCCCGGTTTGTCGAAGCGCTCGGCCTGACGCCCTATGACGCCGAGGTGCTGGCGGCCGACCGCGAGAGCGCGGCCTATTTCGAGGCCGCCGCCGCGGGGCGGGACGCCAAGCTGGTCGCCAACTGGGTGATGGGGGAGGTGTTCGCCCGACTGAACAAGGAAGGCGGCCGCATCGGCGCGGCGCCCGTGCCGCCGGCGGAGCTCGGCGCGCTCGTCGAGATGGTCGCGGACGACAAGATTTCCGGCCGTCAGGCCAAGGAAGCGTTCGAATACATGTGGACGGAGGGGAAGTCGGCGGAAACGGTGGTCGCCGAAAGGGGGCTCGCCCAGATTTCGGACGATTCGGCGATCCAGGCGATGGTCGCCAACCCGGAGAAGGTGGCGGACTACAAGGGCGGCAAGACGAAGCTGATCGGCTTCTTCGTCGGCCAGGTCATGAAGGCGAGCCAGGGTCAGGCGAACCCGAAATCGGTGAACGCCCTCTTGAAGGCCGCGCTCGACGACTGATCGGAATCAGGCGCGATGCATCCGCATGGCGGCGGTCGACATCGGCCGGATCGGCGCGATCGGCGTGACCGAAACGCCGAGGATGGCCGCGATCTCCTCGCGGGCCTCTGACAGCGACTTCGCCTCGCGGGCGTCTTCGCGATCGAAGACTTCCATGCTCTGCAGCTTGATCTCAATGAGGTCGAGCAAGGTCGTGAGAGCGTCCTGGCTCAGCTTCGTGGTGTGAACACGCTTGGGTCGCGCCATGGCCTGAGGTCTCCCGATGCATGGCGCGCCGCATGGGCTGTTCGGAGCGCCGTCGGATTTGCATCATTGGTCGTCAACCTTAACGCGGCGTGAATCGTCCGATGCATTCGCGTCGTTCTTTAAGCTTTGCGGCGCGCGGATTGTGCGGACGTGTCCGAGTTGGTAGAAACGTTTGGGTTGTCGGGCGAAAGCCGGTTTCGGCGAGGTGGGAGCATCCATATGAAGCGTCTTTTGGGACTGGCTGCGGCCGTATGTCTGGCCGCGCCGCTTGCGGCGGAAGCGCAGCCGATCGAGGGCATCTATATCGGCGTCGGCGGCGGTCTTAACTATCACGAAGATTCGGACATCGACGGCGTCCGCCTCGGCGGCGAGGCCGAATTCGACCTGGGCTTCGCGGTCATGGGCGTCGTCGGCTACGGCTTCGGCGGTCCCCGCGTCGAAGGCGAACTGTCCTACCGCCTGAACGAGACCGACTCGTCTCTCGTCGTGAACAACGGCACGAGCCCGATCCTCACGCGGCCGAGCGCGGACATCACGACGCTGGCCGGCATGCTGAACGTCTACTACGACATCGACACCGGCACGATCTGGACGCCCTATCTCGGCGGCGGCATCGGCATCGGCTATGCCGAACACAAGAGCATCGGCTCCGACGTGGTGTTCGCCTATCAGGCGATCGTCGGCGGCAGCATCAATTTCGGCAACAATATCGAAGGCTTCGCGGACTACCGCTACTTCGGCACGACGAAGATCGAAGGCGGCGACATCGGCCGCGCGGCGGAGATCGAGAACCGCAGCCACGTCCTGATGGCCGGCCTGCGCTACAACTTCGGCCCGCTGACGGAGCCCGCGCCCGTGGCGTACACGCCGCCGCCGCCGGCCCCGCCGCCGCCGCCGGTCGTCCGCCCGCAGTTCACTGCGCCCGCGCCCGCCGTGCGCGCGCCGGCCGAACGCCGCTTCCTCGTCTTCTTCGACTTCGACAGCTCGAAGGTGCGCACCGACGGCGCCCAGGTCATCCGCGACGCGGCGGAAGCCTCCCGGACGGTCGCCGTCACGCGCATCGACGTGACGGGCCACGCCGACCGCGCCGGCAGCCGCCGCTACAACGAGCGCCTGTCCCGCCGTCGCGCCGACGCCGTCAAGGCGGAGCTGATCTCGAACGGCGTGCCGGAAAAGGACATCATCGTCTACGCCAAGGGTGAACTGGACAATCTTGTCCCGACCCGCGACGGCGTGCGCGAGCCGCAGAACCGGCGCGTCGAAATCGTCCTGAACTGACGTCGGTCGGTCGCTAGTCCCCGAACAGGCGCTTCGCCTGTTCGGGCGCGTAGCGGCCGAGCCGAACGTCTTCCGCGACCAACGCCCGGTCGCGGCGCTTGGGGTCGCCCCAGCCGCCGCCGCCGGGCGTTTGCACGTGCACCCGGTCGCCCGCCTTCAGCGGAATGTCCTGGTCCTTCGATAGATGCGGCGGCGTGTAGGCCTGCCCGTTCCGCCAGACCGTGACCCTGTTCGGCGCGCCGTCCGAGCCGCCGGCCGCACCCTGCGGCCCGAAGCGGCCGTGGTCCATGACGAAGCTGGCGCGGGCGTCGCCCCGGCGCAGCTCCACCTCGTAGTCGAGCCCGAAGCCGCCGCGGAACGCGCCGGCGCCGCCCGACGCCTCGTGCAGCGCATAGCGGCGGAACAGGATCGGATAGTTCTGCTCCAGGATCTCGACCGGCTGCGCCTTCGAGATGCCGATGGTCGAGCAGCCGTTCGACAGCCCGTCGCCGTCGGGCGAGCCGCCATAGCCGCCGCCCGTCAACTGGTACATGACATAATCGCGTCCGGCGGGCGCCGCCGTCGCGCGGTGCGGCAGCGCTTCGGCCAGGGCGGCGAAGACCGCCTCCGCGATGCGCTGCGACACCTCCGCCGCGCAGCCGGAAACCGGCCGCGGATAGCGCGCGTCGAGGAACGTGCCCTCCGGCCGGATCACCTCCAGCGGCTCGAAGGCGCCGGCGCTGATCGGCGCTTCCGGGAAGAGATGGCGCATCGCGAGATAGACGGAGGACAGCGTCGTCGCCCAGACCGAGTTCATCGGTCCCTGACAAGGCGGGCTCGATTTCGAGAAGTCGAAGGTCAGGCTCTCGCCGCGCCGGGTCGCGGTCAGCCGGATCGCGAGCGGCTCGTCGACGACGCCGTCGCTGTCGACCCAGGCGACCGATTCGTAGGCGCCTTCCGGGATTTCCTGGATCAGCGTCCGCATCTGGTCGGCCGATCGACTGCGCAGTTCGGCGATCGCCTCCCTGACGGTCCCGTCGCCATAGCGGTCGAGCAGGGCGTGCAGCCGCTCCTCGCCGAGGTCGAGCGCCGCCGCCTGGGCCTTGATGTCGCCGATCCGCTGGTCGGCGACGCGGATGTTGGAGGCGATGATCTGATAGATTTCGGGGTCCATCCGGCCCGCCTTGAACAGCTTGACCGGCGGCAGGCGAAGCCCCTCCTGCTCGACCGCCGTCGCGGAGGCGGAGAATCCCCCCGGCACCGCGCCGCCGATGTCCGGCCAGTGTCCGGTGTTCGAGAGCCAACAGAAGATTTCGCCGCCCCGGTAGACCGGCCGGGCGAAGCGCACGTCCATCAAATGCGTGCCGCCGAGATAGGGGTCGTTCACGACATAGACGTCGCCCGGCTCCGGCGGCAGCGTCAGCCCGTCCCGGATCCGCTCCAGCAGCACGCGGGTCGAGAACTGCATGACGCCGACGAAGACCGGCAGGCCGCCGGCGCCCTGGGCGACAAGCGCGCCGTCGACGGCGTCGTAGATGCCGTCCGACCGGTCGTCCGCCTCCGAGATCACGGGCGAGAACGCCGCGCGTGAAAAGGCCAGGTCCATCTCGTCGCAGACCTGCTGCAGGCCAGCCTGGATGACCGTCAGGGTGATCGGATCGAGCGGCGTCATGCCCGCGCCTCCAAGGTGATCAGCATGCCGCCGTCGGCCGCGGCCTCGGCCCGGTCGCCCGGCGGGATCAGCACGGTCGTGTCCATCTGCTCGACGATGGCGGGGCCGACGATCCTGTAGTCCGCCGGCAGACGGTCGCGCCAGTAGACCGGCGTTTCCTGCCACGCGCCGTCGAAGAAGACCGGGCGGCGCCCCGTTTCCGCTTCCGCGAGCGTCGTCGCCCGCGCGTCGGCGTCGATCAGCCGGGAGAGGTCGATCGGTGGGCGGACGCCGATGACGGCCGTGTTCGCGTTCACGAGCTTCGCGCGCATGTTGTCGAGCCGGATGCGGAAGCGGTCCCAATAGACGGCCTCGAACCGCGCCATCAGCTCCGCGCGAGTAGGCGACGGACTTTCGAGGCCAGCGCGCAGGATGTGGCTCTGGCCGACGAACTGCATGTCGACGCTGAAGAGATAGCGCCGTTCCCGGATCGCCGCGCGCTCCCGGTCCAAGAGAGCGTCGCCCTGGCGGATCTGTTCGGCGAAGACATCAGCGACCGCGTCGTCGTCCAGGTCGTCGAGCGGCAGGTTGAGAGTCCGCACGAAGTCGTGGCGGAGGTCGGCGACCGCGCAGCCGAGCGCGTTGGCGAGGCCAGGGCGCGCCGGAACCAGGACCTTCGGCACGCCCAGTTCCCGGGCGAGGGCAGCCGCGTGCATCGGCCCGGCGCCGCCGAAGGCGAAGAGCGCGAAGTCGCGCGGATCGGCGCCGAGCGAGATGGAGACCATCCGGATGGCGCCCGCCATCCGGGCGTCCGCGATCCGGATGACGGCGGCGGCCGCCGCCACGGCGTCGAGGCCGAGCGGCCGGCCGAGCTTCGCCGCGAAGATCGCCCTGACCGCTTCGACGTCGACGCCGCCTTCGACGGCCGCGAGCTTCGACGGATCCAGGCGGCCCAAGAGCAGGTTGGCGTCGGCGATGGTCGGCTCCGTGCCGCCGCGCCCATAGCAGATCGGGCCCGGCGCCGCGCCGGCGCTTTCCGGACCGACTTCGAGGAGGCCGGCGGCGTTTACGCGCGCGATCGAGCCGCCGCC